>NZ_KV800901.1:14388-19858 GCF_001810355.1 Neisseria sp. HMSC074B07
TAACCATTGCGCCTTTCCCCAGATTTACCTTACGTTGCAGCAACGTCGGTTCGCCTGCTTTCAACACGTCGCCGTGCATGATTTCCAGACTCATATCGTGTTGTTTGGCAAATTCGACGGTGCTATGGACTTCAAACGGTTTTTTGCCGTCGTCCGCGATAAAACCGCCTATCAGACAAATGCCGTGTTTATTTGGCACTTCAAATTCCTGTCTGGTTTTCAACCCATTGAGGATTTCTTGGCGGAATTTTTTCTCCATGGTGTTTATTGCTTCTTTTTCTTGGGTTTTCCAGTTGGCAGGGGCTTTGCCATGATCAGAAGGAATGCGGAAATAACTACGCACAATATAAGCATCATCATTATCCAGCTTGAAATATAAATCGGCTTCGTAGGGCATACCGCGATCTCGGATAATATGCTCCCATTCAAAATCCCTACGCGTTACCTGCATCATTGCCCGATCCGGAATCAGGGTGCGGGTATCGACGACAATTTTTGTTCCTGCTCTACCATTTTGCTTAAACTCGTTGATATTCCTAACGTTTCTCTTCCAGTCGTTAAACATAACCATCACACTCCAGCCGTTGTAATCAAGGTGCGTACTGCCGTGACGGCGTTGGGACGGCAGGCGCAATTGATAGCGGCCGCTGCAATAGGGCTGTTCGGTCCAGTAGTCGGTATCGATGGCGGATTTGGTGACGGTCGGCGAATTTTCTGCCGATGGGGAAACGGTGGGCGTGCAGGCTGTGGCGGCGAGAATAAGCGACAGCGTAGTCAGACGGATGGACATGGATAAGCTCCGTGATGAATAGGGGTCGTCTGAAAGTATAGTTTATTCAGACGACCTTTGTCATAAAACGGGCTTGGCGGTATTTATTCGACATGGGCGGGCATTTCGCGCGTCCGTAAGATGGGCGGTATGTCGATAATGTCGGTAGGGAAAATGACGGTTTGGCTTTATAATCTGATTCATTCTTTTCAGGCAAACCATTATGGAACACGATTCAAACGAAACCATGCGCCTTTCCAAACGTATGGCGCAATTGGGCTTATGCTCGCGCCGCGAGGCGGACAGCTACATCGAGCAAGGCTGGGTCAAGGTCAACGGGCAAACCGCCGTACTCGGTCAGAAAGTAACCGAACGCGACCGCATCGACCTCAACCGGCAGGCGCATGAAAAACAGGCGGAGCGCGTCACCATCCTGCTCAACAAGCCCGTCGGCTACGTCAGCGCGCAGGCGGAAAAAGGCTACAAATCCGCCGCCGAGCTGATTACCGCCGACAACCGTTGGGAAGGCGACGACAGCCGCATTCCGTTCAGCGAAAAACACAAATTCGGCTTGGCGCCCGCCGGCAGACTGGACATCGATTCCGTCGGGTTGCTGGTGTTGACGCAGGACGGCCGCATCGCCAAACAGCTTATCGGCGAAAACAGCGGCAGCGAAAAAGAATATCTGGTGCGCGTGCGCGGCAAATTGGACGAAAAAGGACTTGCCTTGCTCAACCACGGATTGAGTTTGGACGGCGAGAAATTGCGCCCCGCCAAAGTAGAATGGCAAAACGAAGACCAGCTGCGTTTCGTGTTGAAACAAGGCAAAAAACGGCAAATCCGCCGTATGTGCGAACTTGTCGGTTTGCGCGTCGTCGGGCTGAAGCGGATTCGGATGGGTAAGGTCAAACTGGGCAAACTGCCGCCCGGCAAATGGCGCTATCTGCGGGCGGATGAGTCGTTTTGATTGGATTTGAACTTGGGAATGACGGCAAGAGGTCGTCTGAAAACGTCACTGTATCCGTTTTATAAAGACAATAATATGAATTTAGAAACCAAAATCCCGCCGCCGGCGATATGTTTTATCTGCGCATTGCTGATGTATGCCTCTGCGCAAGTATCCGCGCTGGTAGGCATACTGCCACACTTTCCGATATTGCTGTCGGTTGTTTTGATAGCGTTTGGGACAGCGTTGGGTGTGTTAGGTGTGTGGGCGTTTCGCCGTGTGCGCACGACCGTCAGCCCGTTCAACCCCGAACAAACCGAACACTTCGTTTCAGACGGCGTGTACCGTTTCAGCCGCAACCCGATGTATGCGGGCATGGGCTTCTGGCTGGCGGCATGGGCGGGACACTTGGCGCATCCGCTGCCGTGGCTGTTTTTGGTGGTATTTGCCGCCTATATGACGCGGTTTCAAATCATGCCTGAAGAACGCGTTTTGGCGCGGAAATTCGGTGCTGAGTACGAGGCGTACTGCCGACGCGTCCGACGTTGGTTATAAAAGCGGAAAACATTAAATCAGATGCGCCTTTGCGGCATGAGATGATCCGGCTGAGCCGATTGACTCGGATTGTGTGAATCCGCGATGGTTAGAATCAAACAAAAGGTCGTCTGAAACCCCAAAACAAGGTTTCAGACGACCTTTCTAGTCAACTGCCTACATCAAATTAATGATGACCGCAGCCGCATTCTTTTTTCATGTCGATAACCATGCGGCCGGTGATTTTGCCTTCGCGCATTTCTTGGAAAATCGCCGGAGCTTCGTCCAAAGCACGCAGTTGGACTTTTGGTACCACCAAGCCTTCTGCGCCGAATTGGAAGGCTTCTTCCAAGTCTTTGCGCGTACCGACCAGCGAGCCGACCACTTCGATGCCGTCCAAGACCAGACGTGGGATGGACAAGTCCATAGATTCAGGCGGCAGACCGATGGCAACGACGCGGCCGCCTGCGCGGACGCAGTCCACGGCAGAGTTGAACGCGGCGGCGGATACGGCGGTGACAACGGCTGCGTGTGCGCCGCCGGTTTTTTCCTGAATCACTTTGGCTGCGTCTTCTTTGGCAGCGTTGATGACTAAATCTGCGCCGCTTTCTTTAGCGAATGCCAGTTTTTCATCATTGATGTCGATGGCGACAACGTGTGCGCCGAATACTTTTTTCGCGTATTGGACACCCAAGTTGCCCAAACCGCCCGCGCCGTAAACGGCAATCCATTGTCCCGGACGCACGCCGGAAACTTTCACGCCTTTGTAAGTGGTTACGCCGGCGCAGGTGATGCTGGAAGCTTGTGCGGGATCGAGGCCGTCGGGTACTTTGACGGCGTAGTCCGCATCGACGATACAGTGGGTCGCCATGCCGCCGTCGGCGGTGTAGCCGGCGTTCAATACGGAACGGCACAAGGTTTCGCGGCCGGTATTACAGTATTCGCACGAACCGCAGCTTTGGAACAACCATGCGATGCTGACGCGGTCGCCGACTTTCAGGGCGTTCGCGCCCGGAGCGACTTCTTTGACGATGCCGATGCCTTCGTGTCCCAACACGCGACCCGGTTTTTCGCCGTAGTCGCCTGCCGCAACGTGCAAGTCGGTATGGCACACGCCGCAATATTCGACTTCAACCAACGCCTCGCCGTATTCCAACGGGCGCAGTTCGCGTTCTACAACTTCTACATCGCCTGCTACATTTTGATTCACAACAACTGCTTGCATCTTCATGGTGTTCTCCTTGGCATTCGTAAGAAATCCGTAAATGGTTGGGCGGGATAACGCCTTTCCTGTAAATGAGAATACTCCCCTTCATTTCTCCGTGTCAACACCCTATCTTTTTGAAAAATAAGGAATAAAATGTTATACCATAACATTTAAATTATAAGGATATATCCGCGAAGATTCTGAAAAATTCTTACACATATCATGTAAAAAAGGTCGTCTGAAAAATTTAAATATATTAACAAACACGCTTTGTTTCCATACGGGTTCAAGCCTTATCGGTTTAAATTTCCTATTTTAGAAAATTACATATTTGGAATTTCGAGAACGTTATCATTTTTAGTGCTTGAACTGAAAGAGAAAAAATACTATCCTGTTTTCAGACGACGTTTGAGGAACGTCTAAAACCTAAGAAAGACAACCAAGGAGACAGCATCATGGCAAAAGATTTAAATGTGTTTGATAAAGAGTACGGCCTCTTGATTAACGGCGTGTGGACGAAACCCGGCGCGCTTTTGGATTCGTACAATCCTGCCAACGGCGAAGTATTGGCGAAATTCACCGACGCGACCGACGCCGATGTCGATGCCGCTGTCGCCGCCGCGCAGGAAGCATTCAAAACATGGCGCAAGACCACCGCAACCGAACGTGCCGCCATACTCAACAAAATCGCTGATGTGATTGACGAAAACTTGGAATTGTTCGCCCTGCAGGAAACGCTGGACAACGGCAAACCCATCCGTGAAACCCGCGCCGCCGACATCCCGCTGGCTTCCGACCATTTCCGTTATTTCGCCAGCGTCATCCGCGGCGAAGAAGGCACCGCAACCCAGCTTGACTCCGAAGATCTGTCTATCGTACTGCGCGAACCTATCGGCGTAGTCGGTCAGATCATTCCGTGGAACTTCCCCTTCCTGATGGCGGCTTGGAAAATCGCGCCCGCACTTGCCGCAGGCTGTACCATCGTCAT
The DNA here is from genome assembly GCF_001810355.1 of Neisseria sp. HMSC074B07. Taxonomy (NCBI): domain Bacteria; kingdom Pseudomonadati; phylum Pseudomonadota; class Betaproteobacteria; order Neisseriales; family Neisseriaceae; genus Neisseria; species Neisseria sp. HMSC074B07. Next base: position 18,833 of record NZ_KV800901.1, read on the forward strand.
TCACCCGTCTTCCAGCACTTCGCTGAGCCTGTTGTCGCTCGCCCAAAAAATTAACCACCTGCTGCCTAAAGGCGTGCTGAACATCATTACCGGACGCGGTTCAAAATCCGGCGAATACATGCTGCACCACAAAGGCTTCAACAAACTCGCCTTCACCGGCTCAACCGAAATCGGCCGCCGCATCGGCATCGCTGCTGCCGAAATGCTCATTCCCTCCACCTTGGAGCTGGGCGGCAAATCCGCCAACATCTTCTTTGACGACATGCCGTTCGACAAAGCCCTCGAAGGCGCGCAAAAAGGCATTTTGTTCAACCAAGGCCAAGTGTGCTGCGCCGGTTCGCGCATCTTCGTTCAGGAAGGCATTTACGACAAATTCGTCAACGCCTTGGCGGAAGAGTTCAAAAAAATCAAAGTCGGCCTGCCTTGGGAAGACGATACCCAAATGGGTTCGCAAGTCAACGCCGGTCAGCTTGAAACCATTTTGAAATACGTCAAAATCGGCGAACAAGAAGGCTGCCGCATCATTACCGGCGGTAAGAAAATCGAAGGCGAATTGGGCAAAGGCGAATTTGTCGAACCGACCTTGATTGAAGCCGACAGCAACAACGCCCGCGTTGCCCAAGAAGAAATCTTCGGCCCGGTTGCCACCGTGATTAAATTCAAAACCGAAGAAGAAGTCATCAAAATGGCCAATGACAGCGAATACGGCCTGGGCGGTGCAGTTTGGAGCAAAGACATCAACCGCTGCCTGCGCGTTTCCAACGCACTGGAAACCGGCCGCGTTTGGGTAAACTGCTACAACCGCCTGCCCGCAGGCGCACCGTTCGGCGGCTACAAAACTTCAGGCATCGGCCGCGAAACCCACAAAATGATGCTCGCCGCCTACACGCAGGTGAAAAACATCTACATTTCCACCCGCGAAGAGCGCGAAGGCTTCTATTGATTGCCTGCTGAACATCGTTTATTGATGTAGAAAAAAGGTCGTCTGAAAATTGAACTGGCCCCCAAATCTTGGACACTCATAAA
>NZ_KV800902.1:0-20464 GCF_001810355.1 Neisseria sp. HMSC074B07
AACGCCGTATCATTGCAATTTTAATCCACTATATAAGGGAAAGGAGGCAAGGATACGACGGCTTTATACCTAGCTTCAATACAAAACGACCTGTCTTGCAACAGGTCGTCTGAAAACACGGATGCGGCTTAGAGGGACAGCGAAGCTGCCTGAATCAGACCGCGTGCTTTGGCTTCGGCTTCGGCGGCACGCTCTTGCGAGGTGAACGGACCCATTTTGACGACGTATTCGTAGTCGCGTTTCTCCATGGAAACTCTCGGGCTCATCATGCCGGCGGAAAGGTTTCTTGCCGCCTGGTTCATATAGGCTTGCGCTTCGCGTTCGGTACCGAAGGATTTCAAATCGACGAAAATGTCTTTGCCATCATAAACTTGGGTGCTTTGACCTGGTACGATTTGTTCGACTTTGACATGTGCCGTGCCTTGGTTGATGAAACCCAATTGTTGGGCGGCGGCTTTGGAAACATCGATCACACGGTTGCCGTGGAAAGGACCACGGTCGTTGACGCGGACGATGACGCTTTTACCGTTTTTGGTGTTGGTCACACGGGCGTAGCTGGGAATGGGGAGGGTTTTGTGGGCGGCGGTCAGGGCGTTCATGTTGTAACGCTCGCCGCTGGAGGTTTTACGGCCGTGGAACTGGTTGCCGTACCATGAAGCGTTGCCGGTTTGGACGAAGGAGGATACTTTGGTCATCGGCGTGTAGCGTTTGCCGGCGACTTTGTAGCTGCGGTTGGCGGAGGAATGCAGCTTCTCGGCACGGACGATGGAGTCGGCTGAGGCGGAATGAATGGAAAGGATGCTGATTGCGACGGCAGTCAGGGTGGAGAAAAGGGTAGTTTTAGATAAAGTCAAAACGTAGTCCGTTCTTGAGTTGATAACGCAGTGGGATGGCTCCCAGGCGGTTTCAGACGACGTATCGGCGGTTTGACAAAAACCAAGCTGTTGTCGGACAGTATCGTCTTGGTTTTTGTCAAACGGCTCAGGGAGACTCCCCAGCGGATGTTATACACCGCCTGCGTAACCGTTTTGCCGCCATGCTTCAAACAGAATCACGGCGACGGTGTTGGAAAGATTCATGCTCCGGCTGCCGGGCTTCATGGGCAGGCGCAGCTTTTGCCCTTGGGGCAGGGTGTCGAGGATTTCGGCGGGCAGGCCGCGTGTCTCGGGGCCGAACAAAAAGACATCGCCCTCAACAAAGGAAACTTCGTCAGGACGGGTTTTGCCTTTGGTGGTCAGCGCGAAAATGCGGCGGCCTTCCAGGGCTTTGAGACAATCTTCGAAATTCTCGTGTACCGTCAGTTTTGCAAACTCGTGATAATCCAAACCTGCGCGTTTCATTTTTGCCGAATCCAGCGGAAAACCGAGCGGCTTGACCAGATGCAAATCGGCTCCGGTGTTGGCGCACAATCGGATGATATTGCCCGTATTGGGCGGGATTTCGGGTTGGTACAAAACTATGGTAAACATATAAATCAATCACTTATAGAGGGGCATAATGCCGAAATGTTCCGCAGGTGTCAAAAACTTTAGCTATTTTTTCATTAGCGGACGCGCCAAACTCCAGCAAAAAATCTTGCCTGCGCCTGATTTTTTCAGCGTCCGCGCCAGTTCGTTCAGCGTCGAGCCGGTGGTGAACACATCGTCGATTAACAAAATATTACAGTTTTTCGAGATATGACCATTGATTTCAAAAGCATTTTTTATATTGCGAACCCTGTCTGCGCTTTTCAGCGTACTTTGCGGCTCGCGATGTCGTCTGAAAACCGTCTGCCGCGGCAGCAGCGTCCAGCCGTAATGTTCGGACAGAATATCCGCCAATTCCTCGCTTTGGTTGAAGCCGCGGTGCAGTCGCCTTTCTTTGCTCAACGGCACGGGCAGCACAAAATCGAAATGCTCCGTTTCCAGCCAGTCGGGCGCATGGCGGCGCATCAGTTCCGCCAGCGGACGGCTCATGCCGAGGTCTGCCAAATGCTTCAACGCGCGTATCATACTGCTGACGGGCGGCTCATAATACAGCGAAGCCCACATCCGCTCAAATGCCGGCGGCTTCTTCTGACAGCCGCCGCACACCGCCCCGCCCTGTATAGTGCGGAAACACAAGAGGCAACTGTTTGCCGCGTCCGTAAAAAACTCTTCCAAGTCCGCCGCGCAACCGTCGCAAAAACCGCCATACGGCCGGGTTTCGCACGCTGAAACCAAGGCGTGGCATAATACGCAACGGCTTTTGTGCCACCATCCCGTATTGCGCCACCAAGAAAACACATTCATAGAGAAAACAGCCATGCCGCACTCCGCCAAAAAAGTTTATCTGATACACGGCTGGGCAGCGAACCGCCACGTCTTCGACGACCTCATTCCGCGCCTACCCGCCGATTGGGACATCCGCGCGCTCGACCTGCCCGGACACGGCGACGCGCCCTTTGCCGAAAACTTCAACATCGCTGCGATTGCCGAAGCCTTCGCCAAAGAAATCGACACGCCCGCCCACATCCTCGGCTGGTCGCTCGGCGGCTTGGTCGCGCTCCATCTTGCCGCACGCCGTCCCGACAAAGTCCGCTCGCTCTGCCTGACCGCAAGTTTCGCCCGCCTGACCGCCGACGCGGACTACCCCGAAGGACTGTCCAATCCTGCTTTAGGCAAGATGGTCGGCGCGTTCCGGCAGGATTATGCCAAACATATCAAACAGTTTCTACAATTACAGTTGCTGCACACACCAAACGCCGCCGAAATCATCGGCAACATCCTGCCCGACCTCTCCCGCCACGGCGCACCGCCCGCCCTGCAAGCCGCGTTGGATGCCGTCAACCAAGCCGATGCCCGCCCCCTGCTTTCAAGCATCCAAGCCCCGTCGCTTTTGGTGTTCGGACAAAAAGACGCCATCACCCCGCCGCGCATGGGCGAATACCTCAACCGCCATCTGGCGGACAGCGAATTGGTATTGATGGAAAAAGCGGCACACGCCCCGTTTTTAAGCCACGCCGACGAATTTGCCGAGCGTTACCGCGGCTTTGTCGAAAAGGTCGTCTGAAAACCTTGTGCCGCTGTTGCCGTTCAGGCGTAAATCCAAAACTTAAAGAATGACGAGGCTTCAGAGTGTGAAATCCGTCGGCGGGAACGATGCCTCGTTACCGCAACGCCAGCCTTATCCCTTCCCCCGTCCGGCGGGGGAAGGTTAGGATGGGGGGCTAAGATGTACGGAATAAAATAGAGCCATCCTCTTCCGCCGGACAAAAGAAGAAGCAGATAACCGAGTGCGGCAGTTGCTGTTTTTTAACATAGTCGATTGAAATTAAAAGAAATCCATACCGCCATTCTTGTACACCCTAAATGGCGGTACGCAAACCCACCCTTCAAAAAAGAAGAAAAAGGTCGTCTGAAACATGAACCCCCAAGACAAACGCTGGCAAATCCACCGCCATCTCGCCCAAGACACCGACGAGCGGCTGCAAATCGTCCGCAACGCGCCCAAACGCGTCCTGCTGGTCGGTGCGGACGCGGACATCAGCCGCAGCCTGCTTGCCGCGCGCTATCCGAATGCGGTATTCGAAGAATACGACCCGCGCGCCGACTTCCTCCAAACCGCCGCAGCCGCGCGTAAAAGCGGTTTTTGGCAAAAGCTCACCGGCAAAACCGTCCCGCAACACTGCCAAGCCCTGACCGCCCCGCTGCCCGAAGCCTGTGCCGATATGTTGTGGGCGAACCTCAGCCTGCCCCGCGCGGACGAAATCCTGCCCGTCCTGAAAAATTGGGCAAACGCCTTGAAAACAGACGGTTTATTATTCTTCACCCATTTTGGCCGCGACAGCCTGACCGAGCTGACAGGTCGTCTGAAAAGCGCGGGGATAGCGTGTGAAACGCCAACCCTCATCGATATGCACGACCTCGGCGACATACTTGCCGACAACGGTTTCTACGACCCCGTTACCGATACCGCCAAGCTCGAATTGAGCTACCGCAAGGCGGCGACGTTCTGGCAGGACATGGAAACCCTGGGCTTGTGGCACGTCTTGAAATTCAGCGACGCCCAAGCGGCTGAAGCGTTTGTGGATAAGATTTTCGAAACCGAAGGCGGTCTGACCGTCACGCTCGAAACCGTGTACGGCCATGCCGTGAAGAAACTGACGCTGCCCGAGGGGGAAAACGTGGTGCGGTTTTATCCGAAAGGCTGAACGGTTTGGCGGAATAAATATAGTGGAGTAAATTTAAATCAGGACAAGGCGACGAAGCCGCACAGTACAGACAGTACAAAACCGATTCACTTGGTGCTTCAGCACCTTAGAGGAATCGTTCTCTTTGAACTAAGGCGAGGTAACGCCGTCGGTTTAAAGTTAAGCCACTATAAAATATCGTCTGAAAACGTCTGACGAATGGCGTTAAAACGTTTTCAGACGACCTTTTTACGTGGCGGCAATCCTGTTTCCTTTCCATTTCCGTCCAATGCCCGATCGGACAGATGGCTCAATTCGACTCAGGCGTTCTGCTTCAATCCACGCTAACGCTGACAAAAGAAGGTCGTCTGAAACCCAAAATCCGATTTCAGACGACCTCTTTTCAAACCCGTATCTGTCAATAAAGCTCTAACGGCACGTCCAGCAATGCCTGCACGTTTTCAATCTGCGCGGCGCAGGCGTAAACCTGCGGCAGGACGTGGGCGCAATAGACGCGGGCGTTGTGTTGCTGCGCGGCGTAGAAACCGCTGCCGAAGCCGTCGGCGTCGTCCTTTTGGGCGGATTCGGCGGCAAGGTAGGCGCGGGCGAGTCCGATGGCGCCGAGCGTCAGCCCCATTTGTTGCAGGTAGGCGTTGGACGCGGCGGCAGCGAGGACGGGACGGTCGGCGTATCCGACCATGCGGGCGATGCTTTGTTCCGCCGTTTCAATGGCTTGCGCCAGTTGCTGCGCGGCGGCGGGTTCGGCGGCGGCGAGTTTGTCCGCCAGTTCTTTGCCTTCGGCGAGCAGCTTCAAGGGCAGCGCGCCGTTTTTGCCGGTGGTTTTGCGGCCTGCCAAATCGGCGGCCTGTATGCCGTTGGTGCCTTCGTAGATCGGCGTAATCCGCACGTCGCGCAGGTATTGCGCCACGCCGCTTTCTTCGACGTAACCCGCGCCGCCGTAAATCTGGACGGCGAGGTTGGTCAGGACGACGCCGTTGTCGGTCGGCCAGGCTTTGACGATGGGAATCAGGAAATCCAGTTCGCGCTCCGCTTCTTTGCGCAATACGTTGTCGGGGCAGGCGGCGGCAAAATCGGTCAGAGCGGCGGCGCGCAGATACAGGGCGCGTTGGGCGGCGAGCGTTGCCTTTTGTATCAACAACATACGGCGCACGTCGGGATGGTGGATAATCGCCACGTCGTCTGAACCGTCCGCCTCGTCGCGTCCCTGCACGCGCTCTTTCGCATAGGCGAGCGCGTTTTGGTAGGCGCGTTCGGCAACGGCGTGGCCTTCGATGCCGACGTTCAGCCGCGCGGTTTTCATCATGGTAAACATATACGCCAAACCCTTGCCCGCCCTGCCGACCAGATAGCCTTCGGCATTGTCGAACTCCATCGTACAGGTCGGGCTGGCGTGTATGCCGAGCTTGTGTTCGATGCCGATGGCGCGCACGCCGTTGCGTCCACCCAAGCTGCCGTCCGCGTTCACCAAATATTTCGGCACGATAAACATTGACACGCCCTGCACGCCCGGCGCGGCATCGGGCAGGCGCGCGAGCACCAGATGAACGATGTTTTCCGTCATTTCCTGATCGCCCCAAGTGATGAAGATTTTCTGACCGCTGAGAGCATACGCGCCGTTTTCCTTCGGCACGGCGCGGGTGGCGATATGGTTCAAATCCGAACCCGCCTGCGGTTCGCTCAAATTCATCGTTCCCGCCCATTCGCCGCTGCACATTTTCGGCAGGTAGGTCTGTTTCTGCTCCTCGCTGCCGTGTTTGAACAGCGCGTCCACCGCCCCCAGCGTCAGCATCGGCATCAGCGACAGGGCGAGGTTGGCGGCGCACCACATCTCTTCACACGCCGCCGACACGACCGCCGGCAGCCCCTGCCCGCCAAACTCCGCCGGCGCGCGCAAACCCGCCCAGCCCGCTTCGCAGAAATCATGGTAGGCACGCGCCAAATCGGGATGGGTGGTAATCACATCGTCTGAAAAACCCGCGCCGTGCAAATCGCCGGTGCGGTTGGTGTCCGCCCATTGCTCCGACGCAAACCGCGCCGCTTCGTCCAGCACCGCATCCACCGTTTCCGCATCCAAACCTTCCGCATGGGGCAGTTGCAGGATTTCGTCCAACCTGCCGTGCACGCGGATGCCGAAACGCAATTCGTTTACAGGGGCCGTGTAGCTCATGGAATCTCTCCGAAGTGAATGATTTGAAATGGATTTGGGATAAATTGGTATAGTTATACTAATCCTAAACCACAGGTTTGCAAAGCGCAGGTTTTCAGACGACCTCAGGCAAAATTCAAACCTATCCTTTTATTTTTAAACAAATTATTTTAAATCAGGCAGCATGGGCGGAGCGCAGCAGGTTTGAGCGCGGTCAAAGTCGTCAAAGGTCGTCTGAAAAAGATTTTGGACTTTTCAGACGACCTTTTTAAGAAAACAAATTTTCCGGGAATCAGCCCTTCAACCAACTTTATCAAGGTATTGATTCTTAAGCCAACCGATGACAAATTATCGTTTCTTCAAAACAATTGGCGGGACTTCTTCCATTTATCGTAATACATAAAACCCATTTGATCGATTTTCCATTCCCCGCCTTCCAAAACCAGCGTATAGGTTTTCTTTTCCCCTCTTTCACTCAACACATCTATTTCATATTTTTTATCACTGATTTTCCTTTCGGCTGTAATGGTTTGGTTATATTCCGGTGGCATTCCAAAATCAGGGGCTTCTTGTCTAGCTTGCTTTAAAGATAAAGCTTTTTTAGATAAAAATTGTTGGTGTATTTTTTTGATTTCATCAGATCTTTTTTTGCTGTTTTCATCTTCATCAATTTCAAAAAAAGTACCTTCATCCAAACTTTTTTGAGTAAGCCCTCCCCAATACAATTCATAATCTTTCATTTTTTGAATGAACTCAGCTAATGTTTCATGCGCGGTTTTCATATTACGAATTTCCTTTGAAGTGTATTCCATTGCATTTTACTCATTTTCTATAAAAAGGTCGTCTGAAACGCTTATCCGTGTTTCAGACGACCTTTCGCTTTCAGGATTTAAAAAAACGGATTGTGCCGTTTTTCATGCCCGATGTCGGTCATTCTGCCGTGTCCGGCGATGACGCGGGTGTCTTCGGGCAGGACGAACAGTTTGGTGCGGATATTATGGATGAGGTCGGCGTGGTTGCCGCGCGGGAAGTCGGTTCTGCCTATGGTTTCGTAAAACAATACGTCGCCCGCGATGAGCAGCCCCGCTTCGGCGCAGTAGAAAACGACGTGGCCGGGCGTGTGGCCGGGGATGTGCAGGACTTGGAAGGCGTGGCTGCCGACCTTGAGCGTTTCGCCTTCGGTCAGCCAGCGGGTCGGCTCGAACGCGGGGGAAACGGGAAAGCCGTATTGGGCGGTCGTTTCGGGCAGGGCTTGCAGCAGGAAATTGTCGTCTGCATGAGGGCCGATGACGGGGACGGGGCGGTGTTCCCGCAATTCCACCACGCCGCCGGCATGGTCGAGGTGTCCGTGGGTCAGCCAAATGGCGGTCAGGGTGAGATTTTTCGCGTCCAGCTCTTGCAGCAGGTAGGGAACGTCGCCGCCGACATCGGTCAGGACGGCTTCGCGGGTTTCGTCATCCCACAAGAGGGTACAGTTTTGGCGGAAAGGGGTAACGGCAATGATTTCGGCTTGAAGTGCCATGAGGCGGAATTCCTTGGGTAGTGGTTGGACGGGGCGGATATTTTCAGACGACCTTCGGTCTGTTTATGCGGTATCATTATTATATTTGAAATAATCACTCACATTACTGGAACGTTTATGAGAACTTCAATGCAGGGCATGATACCGATTTTTGCCGCTTTTTTCATCCAAACGGCGCTCGGCGCGGATTTGATGCTGGCGCAGGAATACAAAGACCAAGACATTACAGGCTGGGCGATGAGCGAAAAGCTCGACGGTGTGCGCGCGTATTGGGACGGGCGGCAACTGGTCAGCAGGCAGGGCTACGCGTTCACGCTGCCCAAAGGTTTTACCGCGCAGTTCCCACCCTATCCGCTCGACGGCGAGCTGTATAGCGGGCGCGGACAGTTTGAACAGATTTCCGCCGCCGTGCGCTCGTCTTCCGGCGATTGGCGCGGCATCCGCCTGCACGTTTTCGACGTACCCAAGGCGCAGGGCAATCTCTACCAACGCCTCGCCGTCGCAACGCAATGGCTGAAAACGCATCCGAACGCGCCCATCACCATCATTCCGCAAACCAAAGTCCGCGACCGGCAGCACGCAATGGATTTTTTAAAACAAATCGAAGCGCAGGGCGGCGAAGGCGTGATGCTGCGCCAACCCGAATCGCGGTACAGCGGCGGCAGAAGCAGCCAATTATTGAAGCTGAAAAGCCAATACGACGACGAATGCACGGTAACGCGGCATTATGAAGGCAAAGGGCGCAACGCCGGACGGCTGGGCGCGGTCGGCTGCAAAAACCGACACGGCGAATTCCGCATCGGCAGCGGCTTCAAAGACAAAGACCGCGACAACCCGCCCAAAATCGGCGCGGTCATCACATACCGCTACCGCGGCTTCACGCAAAAAGGCACGCCGAAATTTGCGACGTTTGTGCGAGTCAGGACGGACAGGTAAGAGCCGACGGTCGAAAGGTCGTCTGAAAACCGGATTTTTAGGTTTTCAGACGACCTTTTCGTAAGTTTGACGGATACTGAATCGGTTTTCTGCTTTGGGGGTGGGAAGGAAGACTTCGGTATATGGTGTACAATTTTCGTCTGATTGGTTTTTAATGGATTGGTTTGATAGAGGGATAAATGATGGATGTTAATGATTTGATTTTTGAAACCTTCCTATTATTTAGTGAAGGAAAATACGCTGAAGCACTTAAAAAACTACATCAGGCTTGGGATGGGATTACAGATAAAAGTACTCAGATTACTGAGCAAATTGAGATTCAATCTTGGTTTGGTGATTGTTATCTTGAACAGGCTCGGAGAACCAAGAATAGAAAAAAAGCAGGTGAATTGTTTGAACAAGCCATTAAACACAATCAAGAAAGGTTGGAACTTGTCAAGCAACTGACCGATGAACAAAACAGCATTCAGAAACAAATTAAAGTCCAATATTGGCTTGGCGGTTGTTATTTGGAGCAGGCCATAAAAATCAAGGATACAGATAAGGCTGTTGAACTATTTGAAAAGTCCGTTAACTGCTATAAGGAATGGTTGCAACTGACCGAACAACTATCAAATGAACAAAACCGTATTGAGGAACAAATTAAAGCCCTATCTTGGCTTGTCCGTTGTTATTTCACACAGGCAAAAAGAACCAAGAATACAGGCACAGCAAACGACCTATTCAAACAGGCCATTACACACAACGAAGAAAAATTACAACTTGCCGAACAACTGGAAGATAAACTGGACGACAGTATTCAGGAACAAATCAAGGCCCTATCTTGGTTTTGCGGTTGTTATTTGGAGCAAGCGCTAAAAACTAAGGATATGAACGAAGCAGCCAAACTGCTCAAGCAAGCGGCTGCATTCTCCAAACAACATTTACGGTTTACTAGACAACTGGAAGATGAACAAATCCGCATTCAGCAACAAATATTTGCTCGATTTGGGCTCGGCCTTTGTTATATAGAGCGGGTTAAGAGAATTAAAAATACGGATAAAGCGGAGGCACTTTTCAAGAAACAGGCCGGTAAATATCTTTTGGCGGCTCACGGACAATTATCACAATTAAGTGATGGCACAGAACAAAAAAGAATGGAAAAAATAATCCGTCCAGGGTTAAGAGCTATTGACTACCTCAATAAAGATTGGCATTCCTATTTCGAAAAGAAAAAACAAGAAATACAAGAATCGCTTTTCAAAGGTAAAACTTCACAACCGCAAGACGCCGTTGCAACCGTGTTGGCGGTTCTCCATATCACGCCGATAGAGTTGGGCTTTACCCCGATGGCGCATTACACTTCGCCCCATGTATGCCATATATTATTCGGCATCGGCGGCAACGAAACCTCCAGTCCGATGCGGCTCGGCAGTTCTACCTATATGAACGACCCATCCGAAGGCAAGGCATTGTTGGACTTGCTGAACCAGCAGGATTTGGAGTTGGAAAACAAAGCGGATGGCGCGTCCCACAATGCCTTTTTTACCTGTTTCTCCAGCCGCGTCAACGATTTGAACCAGTTTCGCCTGTATGGGAAAGAAGACGGCGTGGAGGCTTCGGGCTGCTGCCTGGTGTTCAATAAAAACGGGGATTGGCTGAGGGAAGCGGATGTTTCTGTCCCATTTCGCAGTCTATCCGAAATGTCTGGGCAGAATTCAGACGACCTGCCAAAAGTTAATGAATATGAAAAACTGCCACTTTATCAAGTCGCTTATGTCGCTTACAAAGATGAATATATTGCGGAAAAGAAATGCGGGATATGGCTTTCTGCACCCAATAAGGCTTTCAACCTTCATCAAAATTTAGCACAAGAAAAGTTGGGCTCATCCATTCGATTTATATTAGATGCAAATATCAGTCGATTCGGTATCCGCCTGAAACCCGTCGGCAATGAAGACTGGCATCAGTTTCGCTTGGGAAAATTAAAAGAAGCACTGGAAGAGCTTATCAGGTTTTTCAATACATCCACCGTCAGCGACGACGATAAAGAAGCCTTGGAATACATCCGCTATCTGTTTAAAGACTTTGCTTTCCGCGACGAAGAAGAGTTCCGCCTGTTGGTCATCAAACCAATCGATTCGGAAGAAATCGAACATTGTGAGACGACCCAATCCGTCTATATCCCTTATGCCGATATACGGAATCTGGCGGACGAGGTGATTTTGGGTACGAATTACGAAAAAACCGGCAATCAACGCAAGGCGGAGGTGTTCCGCTATCAAATGAAGCAAAAATGCCCCGACGTCAAAGTCTCCCGCTCGACGCTGCCGATTAATCCGCCGAATAAGTAGGTTGGTTTGCGCGGCAATGCCGAGCCAGCCGTAGACAAAAACCCGCCATCTCAAAAGCCGTCGGATTCGAGAATCCGACCTACTGCTACTGCAACTGATAGCTAGGCCGGTGTATTGAAAGCGATGGCAAAACCCGCTTCTCTGTTTTCAGACGACCTCAGCCCGATTTGGGTTTATAATTTCCTTTTTGCCAACTGATTTCCCCGTTTACCATGATCGATTTAGAAACCAAACGCCTTGAAACCCAAGCTATGCTTGATAATGCCGAGCTTTTGTTCGACCAAGACCAATGCCGTGCCGCGCTGCAAAAAGTGGCGGACGAGATTACGCGCGACTTGGGGGACAAATATCCGCTCCTGCTGCCTGTGATGGGCGGGGCGGTGGTGTTTACGGGGCAGTTGCTGCCGCTGTTGCGCTTTCCGTTGGACTTTGATTATGTTCATGTTTCCCGTTACGGCGACAAGCTGGCGGGCGGCGCGTTCAACTGGAAACGGATGCCCGACCCGGAGCAGATTCGGGGCCGTCATGTGGTTGTGTTGGACGATATTTTGGACGAGGGGCACACGATGTCGGCGATTCAGTCCAAGCTCTTGGAAATGGAGGCGGCAAGCTGCCGTGCGGCTGTGTTTGCCAACAAGTTGATCGACAAGGAAAAACCAACCAAGGCGGATTATGTCGGGCTGGATGTTCCCAACCGCTACGTCTTCGGCTACGGTATGGATGCGGCGGGCTGCTGGCGCAATTTGGGCGAGATTTACGCGCTTAACCAAGGCTGAGACAAGATTAAAAAAGGTCGTCTGAAAACCTTTTCAGACGACCTTTGTGCCACCATATCGCGCTATGTGGCGGGTGAACGGACGATACTTTCGCCCACACCGGCCGAATAAAATCATCAGGGAACACATCATGATCAACCTTTTAATCATTACCCACGAGGCAGTAGGCGAAGCCTACCGCAGCCTGACCCATCATTTCTTTCCGACGGGCATGCCGGAAAACATCCGCATCCTCGGCGTAGAGCCTGACGAAGACCAAAATGACATCATCAACAACGCCATCGCCGCGCTGCAAGAGTTTCCTGAAAACCACGGCGTATTGATTATGACCGACATCTTCGGCGCGACGCCGTGCAATGCCGCCCGCAGGCTGGTTCGCGCGGGCAAATCCGCCATCCTGACCGGACTGAACGCGCCGATGATGATTAAAGCGACCCAATACTCGCCCATGGCGGAAGACCTAGCCGCCTTTACTGAAACGGTCAGGGAAGCCGCCGTCAAAGGCATTTTCGCCATCACCGCCGAACCGGAAGATTTGGTGTGCAAACAGCACGCCGAAGCCGTCTAAGCCTACCGACACGTTTTCAGACGACCCCGCACACCCGAAAGCCGAACATGCAAAAACAACAAATCGAAATCATCAACAAACTCGGACTCCACGCCCGCGCTTCCAGCAAATTCACCCAAACCGCGTCTCAGTTTCAAAGCGAAGTCTGGGTAACGAAAAACGGAAGCCGCGTCAACGGCAAAAGCATCATGGGCTTAATGATGCTCGCCGCCGCCAAAGGCACAATCATCGAGCTGGAAACCGACGGCTTGGACGAAGTCGCCGCTATGAAGGCATTGACCGACTTAATCAACGACTACTTCGGCGAGGGCGAATAATGAGTATCGTGCTGCACGGTGTCGCCGCGGGCAAAGGCATCGCCATCGGACAAGCCCACCTGATTACGCGCGGAACGGCGGAAGTGCCGCAATACGACGTTTCAGACGACCTCATCGACGCCGAAGCCGCCCGTTTCGATGCCGCCATCAAAGCCACGCGCAAAGAGTTGGAACAACTGCGCAGCGCGATTCCCGAAAATGCGCCGACCGAATTGGGCGCGTTTATTTCGCTGCACCTCATGCTGCTGACCGACGTAACCCTCTCGCGCGAACCCGTCGATATTTTAAAAGAACAAAAAATCAACGCCGAATGGGCGTTGAAACAACAAAGCGACAAGCTCGCCGCCCAGTTCGACAGCATCGAAGACGACTACCTGCGCGAACGCAAACAAGACATGCTGCAAGTCGTCCGCCGCATCCACAACAACCTCGTCGGACAAAGCAACGACTTAAACCTCAACGAAGGCTTGTTTGAAGACACCATCCTGATTGCCCACGACCTCTCACCCGCCGACACCGTCCTCTTTAAAGAGCAGCGCATCACCGCCTTCGTTACCGATGTCGGCGGCCCGACCAGCCACACCGCCATCCTAGGCCGCAGCCTTGACATCCCTTCCGTCATCGGGCTGCACAACGCCCGCAGGCTCATTACCGAAAACGAAACCGTCATCGTTGACGGCATCAACGGCGTCCTCATCATCGATCCGGACGAAGTCGTCCTCAACGAATACCGCCGCCTCGCCCGCGAATACCGCCTCCACAAGCGCGAACTCAACAAGCTCAAAAAAACTGCCGCCACCACCGCCGACGGCATCAACATCGAGCTGCTCGCCAACATCGAATCTGCCGAAGACATCAAAGCCCTGCACAACTTCGGCGCAGACGGCGTCGGACTCTTCCGCAGCGAATTCCTCTATCTCAACCGCGACACCATGCCGACCGAAGACGAGCAGTACGAAGTGTACAGCGCGATTGTGAAAAAAATGAAAGGCAAAAGCATCACCATCCGCACCGTCGATTTGGGCGTGGACAAAAATCCCCGCTGGTTCGGTCAAAATTCCACCCCCAACGGCAGCCTCAACCCCGCGCTCGGACTCACCGGCATCCGCCTGTGCCTCGCCGAACCGGTCATGTTCCGCACCCAAATGCGCGCCATCCTCCGCGCCGCCGTCCACGGCCCCGTGCGCATGATGTGGCCGATGATTACCTCCCTATCCGAAGTGCGCCAATGCCTGATCCACCTCGACACCGCCCAACGCCAGCTTACCGAACGCGGCGAAACCTTCGGCACCGTCAGCGTCGGCTGCATGATTGAAATCCCGTCCGCCGCCATGACCGTCGGCAGCATCCTGAAACTGACCGACTTCATCTCCATCGGCACCAACGACCTGATCCAATACATCTTGTCGGTTGACCGCGGCGACGACAGCGTCAGCCACCTCTACCAGCCAGGCCACCCCGCCGTGTTGAAAACCATCCAGCACATCATCCGCACCGCCAACCGCATGGAAAAAAGCGTCTCCATATGCGGCGAAATGGCAGGCGACACCACCTACACGCGGATGCTGCTGGGCATGGGGCTGCGCCGATTCTCCATGAACCCCAACAACCTGCTCCCCGTCAAAAACATCATCCTGCACAGCAACACCGCCCTGCTCGAAACCGAAACCGCCAAAATCCTCCGCAGCGAAGACTCGGAAAAAACCGAAAAGCTGCTGAAATTGCTCAACAGCGCGGAACACGAAGAAGAGCGGCAGGAAGAAGACAGCCCGATAGCGCAGGCGTAAACAAGGTTTCTATAGTGGATTAACTTTAAATCAGGACAAGGCGACGAAGCCGCACATAGTACAGATAGTACGGAACCGATTCACTTGGTGCTTCAGCACCTTAGAGGAATCGTTCTCTTTGAACTAAGGCGAGGTAACGCCGTCGGTTTAAAGTTAAGCCACTATATAAACCAAAAGGTCGTCTGAAAACCGACTTCGGTTTACAGACGACCTTTTTATGTCAACACGACAAATTATTTAGCAGCGTCTTTCATTTTGTCCGCAGCTTCTTGAGTCGCATCAGCAGCTTTGTTCAAAGAATCTTTGGCTGCATCGGTAGCCGCTTCTTTGGCTTTACCGGCCGCTTCTTTAGTTTCGGTAACGGCTTTATCTGCCGCTTCTTTTACATCGGTAGCTGCTTTGTCGGCAGCTTCTTTAGTTTCAGTCATGGCTTTATCGGCAGTTTCTTTTGCATCAGCCGCAGCGTCTTTGACTTTATCTTTCGCTTCTTGAGCGGCAGAGGCAGCAGAATCAGCGGCAGAAGCTGCGGTATTTTTAACATCGGACGCAACGGCTTGTGCCGCTTCCTTAGTTTCTTGCTTGGTCTCTTGGGAACAAGCCGCCAAAGCAGCCGCCATCATTGCGGCAATCAGTAATTTTTTCATGTCCTATCCTTCTTGAATTTTTGGTTAAGATTTTGGTTAAAATGCTGTTTTATATAAACAGCCCGAAAAATTGTAACACATATCATGTTAATAATCTCTTCTATATGACGATAAACAGTGCTTTAAGTTCTATTTTGTTCCGAAAAAATACAGAAAAACATTGACACTGCTCATCTGTTTCTATAAAATTCACAGCTTATCGGGTCGTTAGCTCAGTCGGTAGAGCAGCGGACTTTTAATCCGTTGGTCGAGCGTTCGAATCGCTCACGACCCACCAAATTTAAAAAGCTGAGTTGAAAAACTCAGCTTTTTTATTGCCTTTCTGCCTTAGTTCTAACATTCAGACCGCACCATCGTTAATCAAAGATCAGGTCGTCTGTAAACAGGATGATGTTTCAGACAAGCTTCCCTCAACTTCCTGTGTAGTGGTTCAAGTAAGCTTGAATCAAGACAAGGCGAAGCAACACCGCATTGATTTCAGCTTAATCTTATACCGTTTCCCATCAAAGCAAATCCGAACCGTCTCGACGCTTGGCTGTTTTCCCATAAAAAACGCACCTTATTGCAAGGTGCGTTTTGATTTGTACAGCTTAGAATTTGGCGCCGGATTGGTTTGCCATATAGTCAACCGCCGCTTTGACTTCGTCATCGCTCAGGCTGGTGTTGCCGCCTTTTGCCGGCATGGTGTTGAAGCCTTCGAGTGCATGTTTATGCAGGGTTTCTTTGCCTTGTTTGATGCGCGGAGCCCAATCATCATTTTTACCGACGACCGGAGCGCCCGGGATGGTACCGCCGTGGCACATTTTACAGTTGGCTTCGAAAACGGCTTTGCCGTCCACTTTGGCGGACGAGGCATCTTTTTTCTCGTCGGCAGGCGCAGCTTCTGTTTTTTCTGCCGGTTTGGTTTCAGAGGCAGGAGCTTCTTTTACTTCTGATGCGGCTTTGGCGGCAGTATCTTCTACTTTGCTCGCCGCTGCTTGAGCGGAAGATGCAGCAGCATCGGTAGCAGAAGCCGCAGCGTCTTTAACCTCGGAAGCTACGGCAGAAGCCGCCTCCTTAGTTTCCTGTTTGGCTTCTTGGGAACAAGCCGACAAAGCGGCCATCATCATCGCAGCAATTAGTAATTTGTTCATGTTCTATCCTTCTTAAATTTTTTAGTTAAGGTACTGTTTTATAAAACAGCTGGAAAAATTCTAACACACATCATTTTCATGTTCCCGCCGATGTAGTGGGTTGTAGTAACAAATATTGGCATAAGTCATGTTTTGTTCTGAAAAAAGGCAGAAAATGTTGACACCCACGCAATCATTCCTATATAGCCTCCGGCTTATTGGACGGTTTGAACCTTGTTTGCCATGCCTTTAAATCCGCCCAAATCCTGCCCAATTTCAAAATCCCGGCTTAAAAAGCCGGCTTTTTTATGGGCGCGCCATTTCATCCCAACTCATGCTCAAATCAATCCCTATTTTCTTTTTTCATCAAAAAAGGTCGTCTGAAACCCTACATCAGGTTTCAGACGACCTTCTTAACCTTATCCGCCAGCCTCAAAACATCTTTTTCATGGCTTTATGAATAAGGTCGAGTTGTTTTTTATATTCTCGGCAATGGGGGCATATCAGCAGGTGGCTGCCCAGAAAAACGCGTTCGGGAACGGTCAGGCGGGTTTCGTCCTGTTTTTTGGAGAGCAGGTAGGCGGTTTTGCGGCATTTGTTCATCGTGTTTTCCTAACGGGTTTAACCGGCATGTCCTGCATTGCCGAACCATTTGATTTGCAGGCATTGGCGCAGGGTTTCGCGGGCGCGGTGCATGATGGTGTGGTAGTTGGACATACTGATGCCGCATTGCTCGCGGATTTCGTCGGATGAGAAGCCGAGGATTTCCTTCATGGTAAACACGCGGGCGGTGTTTTCGGGCATTTGGTAGAGGCAGGTTTGCAGGATTTCACGAAACTCTTTGTTGTCCAACGTTTTTTCGGGCGAGGACCAAGTTTGCGGATGGCCGTCCGCCGTCCAATGCCCGTCTGATGCAAACCGTTCTTCAAAGGCTTCGTCCAACATTTCTTCCGTAGGCGTGGCGAATATTTCGCGCTGCCGTCCGATTTGGCGCAGGCAGTCGGTGATTTTGTTTTTCAGAATGGCAAACAACCAGCTGCCCACTTGTGCATCTCCTTTGAAACCTTCGGCAGCGCGGTAGGCGGAAAGCATGGTTTCCTGCACAAGGTCTTCCGCCAAATCGGGGCGGTCGGGCAACTGGATACGGGCGAAACGCAGGAGCAGCTTGCGGGATTCGGCAAGCTCGGTGTCAGTCAATTCGGGTAGGGACATAATGTATCAGCATTGAATGAATTATGGCTGTGAACTTCTAATTTTACGCTGATACTGAGCATTCGTGTCATCAAATACATAAATGATTGACGTAGCTTTTTTGTTTCTCAGTAACCGGTTACGCGTTTTCAGACGACCTGCCAAGCCTTTTAGCGGGTCTTTACCCCCAATATAAAAAAGGTCGTCTGAAAACAGTAAAGGCCGCCGATATTTCGATTTCTTCCCCATCTTTACCTTTTCTTTCGGAAAGAGGGGGCTGCGATAGTGCCTTTATAGAAATTTCCTGCTCACTACGTCAATTCGACCATTTCAGACGACCTCGGCTGATGCAACAACCAAAATACCTTGTTCCAGCCAATCCGTCCATTTTTGCCTTAATGCGTCCTGCCAGCCGCTTTCAGACGACATGAACTCTGCCAGCATGGCTTGCAGTCCGTTCAGGGAGGCGGGCGTGTCTGCCAGCGTTTCCAGCAATAATGCGTCGAAATCGTCGAGGGTTTGGTACATCACGTCGTCTTCGCTGTTGCGCCACACCAAAACAGCGGTTTCCACCGCCTGCAATTCGTCGGTAACGTCGTAGTGGTAGCAGCGCACGAAGGCAGCGGGAGAAAGGGTGTACGCCAAATCGTCTGAATCGGCGGGCGAGGCTTGGCTGTTGGTTTGGACGACTTCGGCGAGCAGTTGGGTGTGTTCGAAGTCCATCAGTGCCAAGAGGTCGTCTGAAAGTGACAGGCTTTGGCAGTATTGGAGGAATTCGCCGGCGATTTCTTGGAAATAGGGGGTTTGGGCGCGCGCGTCTCGGATGAAGTCTTCTTTCAGACGACCCCATTCTCCGCTGTCGAGATATTGCGGCGTTTCGGTATAACAGCGGTCGATGAAGCTGTGGATATTGTTGCGTATCAGGCGGATATAGACGTTCAAGCGGTCTTGCGGCAGTCCGTCGGCGGCTTCGCCTTCGCGTATGGCTTGGGCAAAGCGTTGTTGATATTGGGCGGAGGTTTCAGGCTGCACGGCGGTATTCCTTTCCGGCGCGCGTTTGATATTCGGCGATTTTGGCGACTTCGGCTTCGAGTTCGGCAAAAGGCGGGAAATTGAAATCGCGTTCCAACAGGGTGGGCGGGATGGTCGGCAGCTTGGTATAGGCGAGTTCGAGCAAGTCCCAAACGGTCGGTAAAACCGCCGCGCCGTGAGTATCAATCAATAATTCTGGCGTTTCGACATCGTGTCCGGCGATGTGGATGTAACACACGCGCTCTGCGTCGACGTTTTCTAAAAAGGCCTCTGGCGACAACAGTCCGTGATTGACTGCGTTGACATAGATATTGTTCACATCGAGATGAATGCCGCAGTCGGCTTCGCGTGCAACGGCGTTGAGGAACTCGACTTCGTTCATTTCGGCAAGCGGGGAATGCAGGTAGTAGGAGGTGTTTTCTACGGCGATGCGGCAGCCCAATCGGTCTTGCACTTCGCGGATACGCCGCGCGGTATGCCGCACCATTTCTTCAGTGAAGGGCAGCGGCAACAGGTCGTAGAGATGGCCGCCGTCGTGGCAGTAGCTCAAATGGTCGGAGAAAAACGTGCAATCGTAACGGCGCATCATTTCTTTGATGCCGTCTATCAAGGCGGTATCCAGCGGGGCTTGTCCGCCCAGCGACATGGATAATCCGTGCAACGCCAACGGCAGCCGTTCCGCCACGCGGTCAAACTGTTTGCGCGCCCTGCCGCCCATTTTCAGCCAGTTTTCGGGTGCGGCTTCGATAAAGCGTATCGGACTGTCGTCTGAAAGCGAGAGGAAGTCTTCCGCCAAGTCGCGGCGGTAGCCTAAGCCTGCGTGTTGAATCATGATGTTGCTCCGTTTTGGATGGTATTCCGACAGTTTTGGTGCGAAATTGCTGTCAAAATCAGATAAAAAGCCGCATTTATCAATAAAATGCGGCTTTTTGTTCTAAATTATTTAGAACCGCATTTACCTTCGCCGCATTTGCCTTCAACTGCTTTAGCTTTGGCTTTTGCTGCTTTGGCGTTTTTAGCGGGGGCTTTTTTCACGGTTGAACCGCATTTACCCTCGCCACATTTGCCTTCGCCTGCTTTAGGAGCAGCGGCACCGCATGAACCTTCAGCAGCTTTAGCCGCACCGCAAGAGCCTTGGGCAGATTTTTGAACGCCTGCTTTGCTGCTTACCGGTTTATCAGCGGCAACAACGCCGGCAGCCAAAGACAAAGACAAAGCACCTGCAAGGGCAGCGGCTACATTTTTTTTCATATTGATTTCCTTTTTAAAGTATCAAGTTAAACAGATTAAGAATTTGAGTTGGCGCGTTTAAAGTCCGCTCCCCGACCTTTTTCATTGATTTCCGACGCGGCATTTCGGGCAAAACCGTTTTTTCAACAGCGCATCCAGCGATAAACAGCCCGCGCCTTGCAGCAGAATTGGGATTAAAACCACGATATAAATCAAAGCCATTTTATAGCCGTTGTCGCAGACATTATAACCCGCACCCGCATGGACTGCCGCCCACGCCACCGCCGTTACAATGATCAATCCTAAGGCGGACAGGCGGGTCGCCAATCCTAAAAGCAGCAAAACCGGAAAAACCAGCTCTGCCCACATCGCCAAGTTCCAATTCATGCTGTCGGGCAGCAGATAAAACGGAAAGGGGAATTGGTCGTTGATTTCGGCAAACCAGTTTTCGCCGCTCCATTTCTGCATGCCCGATTCCCAAAATTCGTAAGCGGCAAACAGGCGCAAAGCCAATAAACCTAAAGCCGATTGCCACGTGGCTGTGATATTCGTTTTCATGATAACCGTTTCATAAAATCATTTCATGCCCGATTAGACGCGGCAGTCTGAAAATGCTTACAAGCGAATTGAAAAAATTTTGTTTGTTATTGTTTTATAACGATATTAATATATAGTGGATTAAATTTAAATCAGGACAAG
>NZ_KV800902.1:20564-33634 GCF_001810355.1 Neisseria sp. HMSC074B07
CAACGCCGTACTGATTTAAAGTTAATCCACTATATTTAGAAGGTCGTCTGAAAACCTTTATACAGGGTTTTCAGACGACCTTTTTCTGTGTCTTTTTAACGGTCAATCCGCCGTGCAGATTTCTACGATTTCTTCGCCGTATTGCTCCAACCATTCCCCGCTCACGCCGTCTATTTTAGAAAGCGCCGTCAAAGTTTGCGGCCGGGCTTTGGCGATGGCGCGTAAAGTCTGTTTTTTGGCGACGGCGTGCATCTCTCCGCCTTCATATCGGGCGGTATCGAGACACCATTGGAACAGGTGGCGGGCGAGCTGGCGTTCTGCCTGTTTCGGCTCGGAAAGCCCGTCTGCGTAGGGGCGGCAGATGTCGAGTATTACCTGCCCGTATTGGGCAATTCTTTCGCTGCCTATGCCGTAGATACCGAGCAAGTCGGCTTCTTCGGCGGGCGTGAAGACGACAAGGTCGGTCAGGCTGATGTTGGAAAGGACTTTGCCCAAGGCGCATTGTTTGGCGGCTGCCTGCTCGGCACGCCAAGTTTCAAGCTTTTGCTGTAATTGCTGTTCGCGCTCGGTTTGGGGGGTGAATAGGGGTTCTTCGTTGCCCGTTTGTCCGCTTTGGTTTTCGGCTGCGTTCCCGCAGACATTGAGGATGTCGATGCCGAATTTGTTGATTTTCGCCTCACCCAAACCGTAGATTTGGTGCAAATCTTCAAGTGTTTGTGGCATTTTTTCGACGATGTCGCGCAGGGTTTTGTCGCCGCAGACGACGTAAGCAGGGACTTCTTCGGCATGGGCGCGCTGCTGCCGCCAATGCCGCAATGCCTGCCATAGGCGTTCTTCGCGTTCGGTACGCAGCCAGTTGTCTTTGGGCTTTTGAGTGGCGGCTTTTTCGCGGCGCAATGGACGCAACATGACTTCGGTTTCGCCTTTAAGGACTTTTTTTGCGGCTTCAGTCAGTTGCAATGCCTGATATTGGGCGACGTTGACGGTGAGGTAGCCGAGGCTGATGCATTGGCGGATGACGCTGCGCCATTCTTTGTCGGTTTGCCCGCTGCCGATGCCGAAGGTGGAGAGTTTGTCGTGGCCGTTGCGCCGTATCCAGTCGTCGCTTTTACCGCGCAGCAGGTTGATGATATAGCCGGCAGCAAAGCGTTGTCCGGCGCGATATACGCAACTGAGGAGCTTTTGTACGAGGACGGTGCCGTCGAAGCGTACGGGCGGATGCAGGCAGTTGTCGCAATGGCCGCAAGGGGCGGATTCTTCGCCGAAATGTTTGAGCAGGAGGACGCGGCGGCAGGCGGCGGTTTCGCAGACGGAAAGCATGGCATCGAGCTTCTGCATTTCGATTTGTTTCTGCACTTCGTCGCTGTTGCCTTCGGCGATGCGCTCGCGCAGCAATACCCAGTCGTTCAGACCGTAACACAGCCAACTCACGGCAGGCAGCCCGTCCCGCCCGGCGCGGCCGGATTCTTGGTAGAAATGTTCGACGCTTTGGGGCATATCGAGATGGGCGACGAAGCGCACGTCCGGTTTGTCTATACCCATACCGAAGGCAACGGTGGCGACGACGATAATGTTGTCTTCTCGGGTAAAACGGCGTTGGTTTGCTTCGCGCACTTCCATGCTCAAGCCGGCATGGTAGGGAATCGCGTCCAATCCGTTTTCGCAGAGGAATTGGGCGATGTCTTCGACTTTTTTGCGGCTGAGGCAATAGACGATGCCGCTTTGCCCTTCCATTTCTTTGCGGATGAAGTCGAGAAGCTGCTTTTTGCCGTTGTTTTTTTCGATAACCTGATAATAGATATTCGGGCGGTCAAAGCTGGAGATGAATTCGGGCGCGTCTTCGAGATGGAGGAAATGTTTGATGTCGGCGCGGGTCGCCGCATCGGCAGTCGCGGTCAGGGCAATGCGCGGCACTTGCGGATAGCGTTCGGCAAGCAGCCCTAATTGCTGGTATTCGGGGCGGAAATCGTGCCCCCATTGGCTGACGCAATGC
Organism: Neisseria sp. HMSC074B07; assembly: GCF_001810355.1. Taxonomy (NCBI): domain Bacteria; kingdom Pseudomonadati; phylum Pseudomonadota; class Betaproteobacteria; order Neisseriales; family Neisseriaceae; genus Neisseria; species Neisseria sp. HMSC074B07. Next base: position 22,558 of record NZ_KV800902.1, read on the forward strand.
GCTTCGTCTATGGCGAAAAGGCTGATGGTTTGCTGATCGAGAAAACGCAGGAAACGGTCGGTAACGAGCCGCTCCGGTGCGACGTAGAGCAGTTTCAGACGACCTTGGGCAAGTTTGTCCACCACTTCGCGGGCTTCTTCCACCGTTGTACTGCTGTTGACCGCTGCTGCTTCTATGCCTGCGGCGTGCAGGCTCGCCACTTGGTCGTTCATCAGGGCAATCAGCGGCGAAACGACGATGGCAACGCCTTCACGCATCAGCGCGGGAATTTGGTAACACAACGACTTGCCCCCGCCCGTCGGCATCAATACCATCAGACTTCCGCCGCCTGCCAATGTATTGACGACAGCCTCCTGCTTGCCGCGAAATTCGGGATAGCCGAATACTTCGTGCAAAATCTGTTGGGCGAAAGGCTGGGGCATGATAGTTCCGTAGGGAGGGAAAAGCGTTATTTTAGCGGTTTTAGACACTGCCTGCATGAGGGATATTTGAGTTATCCACATGAGGTCGTCTGAAAACGGATTATGCTTGGTTGGGTATCGTGGGGTAATTTGTGATTGAGACAAGATGGCGGAACCGCCGACAATACAGATAGTAGGCAACCGGCTCACTCTTTGCTTTGGAAACGGAAAACCGTTCTCTTTAAGCTCAGACGAGGCGGCGGCATATTGGTGTGAAGTCAATCGGCTAGAAAACCTGTTTTCAGACGACCTTTTCATTTTTTGGCGGTTTTAAGACTTTGCAAAGCCGATTTACTGCCCCGCCGTCTTCGCGCATAATACGGCAGTCTAATAATTTATCCTAAGCACCCGAAACTTATGAACATCAAACACTTTTCCCTTATTTCGACTTTATCGGCAGCCCTGCTCCTGAGCGCCTGTCAAACGACTACGACCACAAGCGGCGGCGTCAGCGGCAACTGGGACAACATCGGCACGATTTCCGACGGCAATATCAAAGTGGCGATTGATAAAAACAGCATCAAGAAAAACGGTACTTTGGTCACTTTCCGCGATAGAAAAACCGTCTCGAAGATGAAAGAAGAACGCTTCGTCAACACGCCTGCCTACAAAACCGCCATCGGCGACTGGGAAATCCATTGCACCAACAAAACCTACCGCCTGACTGCTTTGCAGCTTCTTGACGAACACGGCAAAGAAATTTCTAAACACAACTATACCGCGACAAATATCCGCCCGATGAGCGTGATGAACGGCACGATTACCGAAAAACAATTCGAAGCCGTATGCGGCAGCAAGCTCTAATACTCAACTTATCTACATACTTATCCACAAGATAGTCAAATCAAAAGGTCGTCTGAAAACCATGAATATGGGGATTCAGACGACCTTTTTGGTTTTTTTGGGAAAGTTATATTCAGGATTATCCACATTTTCTCAAATGAGCGGTTTATCGGTTCAAAGCATAATTCCTAATCATCCCATCCATTCAATTTCTAACGCAAACGAACGCCCGTTTCTCCATCAATAATCTGACTCGGCGACCTTTGTTTGCCGATTAAACCGCCGACTACCCATACATCCCTTCCAAACTGCCTTCTCACTTCCCGCTCCGTCCTACACGCGCGTTTGCCTGCGCGGTTGCACGAAGTTGAGACCAAAGGCGTTTTCAAAGCCTGACACAAGCGGCGCGCACCTGCATGGGCAGGAACCCTGACCGCCAGTTTGCTGCGTCCTTTTCCGCGCAATGCAGGTAAAACGTCAGCAGCCGCAGGAAGCAGAAAGGTTTTGGGCGCAGGCCATTCGTTTCTGAGCATGGTTTGAATGTTTTCAGACGACCTTTTAAGTAGGGGCTGTAATTGCTCCAATTGGTTGCCAATGACAATCATACCTTTATGTTGCGGTCTTTTTTTCAGATGAATCAGTCGGTTAAGCGCTTTAGGCAAGGTCGGGATACAGCCTATGCCGTAGCAGGATTCGGTAGGATAGGCGACCAAGCCGCCTTTTTTAAGATGGGATTGCAGCTTGCGAAGCGTCGAAGCTGAAAAGATTCTGGGGAATAGCATGATAGGGAAGGTCGTCTGAAACACAATTATAGTGGATTAAATTTAAATCAGGACAAGGCGACGAAGCCGCACAGTACAGACAGTACAACAAGGCAAGGCAACGCCGTACTGGTTTAAAGTTAAGCCACTATATGTTTTCAGACGACCTGTTTCTTTGATTAACGGTTGATGGCTTTGTCGGCAATGTCTTTACGGTATTGCATGCCGTCGAAGCTGATTTTTTCCAATGCGCTATACGCCTTGGCTTTGGCTTGAGCCACATCGTCGCCCAATCCTACGACACACAATACGCGGCCGCCGTTGGTCAATACGTCGCCTTTCTCGTTTGCCGTTGTGCCTGCATGGAAAACTTTGCCGATTTGATTGGCAGCATCCAGACCGGAAATAACATCGCCTTTTTTAGGCGTTTCGGGGTAATTTTGCGCCGCCAGCACTACGCCTACGGCAGTTTGCGGGTTCCATTCCGCGGTTACGCCATCGAGTTTGCCGTCTATTGCCGCTTCGACCAAATCCGATAAGTCGCTATTCAGACGACTCATAATCGGCTGGGTTTCGGGATCGCCAAAACGGCAGTTAAACTCAATCGTATAGGGTGCGCCGCTTTGATCAATCATCAAACCTGCGTACAGGAAGCCGGTGAACTCATGCCCTTCCGCTTTCATACCTACCACGGTCGGCAAAATAATCTCGTTCATCGCGCGCTCGTACACGGCAGGCGTTACCACAGGTGCGGGGCTGTACGCGCCCATGCCGCCCGTATTCGGGCCTTTGTCGCTGTCTAAAAGACGCTTGTGGTCTTGGCTGGTCGCCATAGGCAATACATGATTGCCATCAACCATGACGATAAAGCTCGCTTCTTCGCCTTGCAGGAAATCTTCAATCACAACGCGCGCGCCGGCATTGCCCATTTTGTTGCCTAGCAGCATATCGTCAATCGCAGCATGCGCTTCATCCAAAGTCATCGCCACAATCACGCCTTTACCTGCCGCCAAACCATCGGCTTTGATGACGATGGGCGCACCTTTCTGATTGACGTAATCATGTGCAGCATCGGCGTTTTCAAAAGTTTGGTATTGCGCGGTCGGAATGTTGTATTTCTCCATAAATGCTTTGGCAAAATCTTTAGAACTTTCCAGCTGCGCCGCATATTGTGTCGGGCCAAATATTTTCAGCTCTGCGGCACGAAAATCATCCACAATACCCGCCGCCAAGGGCGCTTCAGGTCCGACGACAGTAAAAGCAATATTTTCTTTACGGCAGAATTCAATCAAATCCTGATGCGCAGTCAAGGCGATGTTTTGCAGCTTGGGTTCAATCGCCGTACCGGCATTACCGGGCGCAACAAATACTGTTTCCACTTTGGGCGACTGCGCCAATTTCCAAGCCAGCGCGTGTTCGCGACCGCCATTACCGATAACCAGCAGTTTCATGCCATCTCCTTGACAAATATGTACTTTTAACGAAAACTCGATACAAGGGGACTTTTGTCCCGTTTGAAGAAATTTTAGTGGAATCAAACAAAAGACCGCTTCATTCCACTCTGCAACCTATTTGACTTATCCACGAAATTAAAAAAGGACAAGCAACCATGCAAAAACGTATTGATGAAATCCAAAGCAAATACCGCGAATGGTGTCATCTACTACCGCAATTGGAAGAAGACATCCGGCGTTGGAAACATGCTGTCGCTTTGATTCGCGATATGGACAATTTTTATACCCACGAGTATCAGGCGTGCCATCAAGCCATTGAGGACGGGGCAGAACTGGATTTGAGTACGGAAGGCGAATACAGCATTATGAGTGAGGATGCGTTATGGAACGCGCTGGGCGAATTTCATCAATTGGCCTGGCTATATTTGCGCTCCAGCGTCGATGCCTTAGACAGATATACACAAGAAGATTTATGAGAGAAGAGGTCGTCTGAAATACCATCCAAAGCATTTCAGACGACCTTTCATTCAAAAGGCTTTTCTGTGTTTACTTCAATCTGCCGTGTATTCTTCCAAGCCGCAACACAGGCCTCATAATTTGCCAACGACAAACTGACCGTCAATCGGCAATCCAACTGTAAATCCTGCTCCAATATATCCGCCTGATATTGTTTAGCGATGCGGATCGCTTCATTCAAAAACGGATATTCACATTTCAGCCAAACGGTTTTTTCAATATTCTTTTCAACGACTTCCGCAACTGCCAACGCTTGAGCCGTTGCCTCTTTATACGCATGTATTAGACCGGGAACACCCAATAAAGTACCGCCGAAATAGCGGACGACCACAACCAAAATATCGGTTACGCCCACCGAATCAATCTGCCCTAAAATCGGCCGACCCGCGCTTCCTGACGGTTCTCCATCATCGTTGGCACGAAATTGCATACCATCTACGCCCAAACGATAGGCATAGCACCAATGCCGCGCTTTATGATGTTCTTCCTTTAACGGATCGAGATATTTTTTCACATCAGCCAATGTCCGAATCGGATAGGCAAATGCGATAAAACGGCTGCCTTTATCTTTAAACTCAGCCTGCGTCGGGGAAGTAATGGTTTTATAAGTCGTAATCATGCTGAAATGTTTTCAGACGACCTCATTAATAACAAGGTCGTCTGAACGTTTCACGTGAAACATCAATTTTTCAATGCTTCTGTTAATTGCGGGACGATTTCGAATAAATCGCCTACCAATCCGTAATCGGCCACATTGAAAATCGGCGCATCGGCATCTTTGTTGATTGCGACAATGACTTTGCTGTCCTGCATACCGGCAACATGTTGAATCGCACCTGAAATACCGATTGCAAAATAGAGCTGAGGTGCAACCACTTTACCGGTTTGTCCGACTTGCACGTCATTCGGCGCATATTCGGCATCAACTGCTGCACGGGATGCACCAATTGCCGCACCTAAAACATCTGCCAACGGTGTCAGCACTTCATTGAATTTTTCCGCACTACCCAACGCACGGCCACCGGAGACAATGACTTTTGCCTGAGTCAGCTCAGGACGATCGGAATGGGAGAGCTGACGGTTCACAAAACGGCTCAGGTTTTGAGCAGGGGTCGCTTCAACATTAACCACCTCAGCATGACCACCTTGCGCTAGAGCTGCGTCAAAAGCCGTCGCACGGAAGGTCAGCACCAATTTTTCCGAATCGGCTTGCACGGTTTCAAATGCATTACCCGCATAAATCGGGCGCACAAAAGTCGTGTTATCCACAATCTCAGTCAAATCAGAAATTTGCGGGACGTCTAATAAAGCGGCTACGCGCGGCAAAAGGTTTTTACCGAATGTGGTTGCCGTTGCTGCAACATAGCGGTAATCCGCCGCCAATTTGACAACCAGCGGAGCCAGTTCTTCAGCCAAACCTTCGGCATAATGGGCAGCATCCGCAACCAAAACTTTTTCCACACCCGCTACTTGTTTCGCGGATTCCACTACGGCCGATGCGCCGTTTCCGGCAACCAATAAATCGACTTTACCCAGTTTGGCGGCAGCGGTAACGGCATGCAAAGTGGCAGGATTCAACTGTTTGTTGTCGTGTTCAGCAATAATCAATACGCTCATTTCAGTCTCCTCAAATCACTTTGGCTTCGTTTTTCAATTTTTCAACCAATTCGGCAACGCTTGCTACTTTTACACCTGCCTGACGCGCTTTAGGCTCGGCAAATTTCACCGTTTTCAGACGAGGTGAAATATCCGCAACCAAATCAGCAGGAGCCAGTTTTTCCAAAGGTTTTTTCTTTGCCGCCATGATATTGGGAAGTTTGACAAAGCGCGGCTCGTTCAAACGCAAATCCGCACTGATAACAGCAGGCAGTTTCAATGCGATGGTTTCTTCGCCGCCATCGATTTCCCGCACAATCTGCACTTCATCGCCTTCAATTTGTACTTTGGACGCAAACGTACCTTGCGCCGCATTCAGCAAAGCCGCCAGCATTTGCGCCACTTGGTTGGCGTCATCATCAATCGCTTGTTTGCCCAAAAAGAAAATTTGCGGATTTTCTTTGTCCGCAACGGCTTTCAGCAGCTTGGCAACTGCCAGCGGCTCCAATTTAGTATCGGTTTCAACATGAATTGCACGGTCGGCACCCATCGCCAAAGCTGTACGCAACGTTTCTTCGCATTTCTTTTCGCCCAAAGAAACCGCTACGATTTCGCTTACTTTTCCGGCTTCTTTCAAACGGACGGCTTCTTCCACAGCGATTTCGTCAAACGGATTCATCGACATTTTGACATTGCCGATATCCACATCCGAACCATCGGCTCTTACACGAACTTTGACGTTGTAGTCCACTACGCGCTTTACTGCGACCAGTGCTTTCATTGAATTCTCCTAAAAAGAACGTTGCTTTCACCATCCAGCGAAACCAAACCTTCTTCTCTATAAAATCAAATCCGTTTTTTCTTAAAAACGAATTCATTCAGAAATCTTTCGGATAATGCTTGCCGATTATACCATTTTTAAAGCATTTACTCAGGCTGAAGGATATACATTCCTACACTCAACAAACTGGAAAATGTCATGCCGCTATATCAGTTTCAGACGACCTTTGAGCCTTCATCAGCAGCCACACAATCCATCAACGTTTGATAAACCAAATCCGCAGTTGGAATCTGCCCGATATTGCCCAAATTTTTTGCAATAGCCGAAACTTGAACGCCTGTTTTAATCGGATCAGTATCGGTATAAATACCGATCACAGGTTTTTCCAAAGCATTTGCCAAATGCAGCAAACCGGTATCCACACCGACAATTCCGACTGCGTGTTTCAGCAGATACGCCGCCTGCAATAAATTCATTTTGTCGCACACAATGGCAAATGGCAGTCCGTCTGCAATTTGTTCGGCACGCGTTTTTTCAGTTTCATTTCCCCATGGCAGGTAAACATTGCATTGTTGTTCTTCATTCAGTTTTTGCAGCAACGCCCGCCAGCTTTCCACAGGCCATAACTTACTGTCCCGGCTGGTCGCATGCAAAGCCGCATAATACGGCTGCTCTAAATTTTTCAGACGACCTGCTTCAGGAACAGTCAAGCCGAATACCTGCGTTTCCGGCATTGCATATCCAAATACTTGGGCGAACAGCTCGCGGTTGCGCCAAACGGCATTTTTCCCTTTTGGTACAGCGTATGTTTTCGCATACGCCAACGCAGCCAACCCCTCGCGCGCGCTGTTTTTATTTAAACCATAAATAGGGGATTTTGCCATTTTAGCGAAACACGCGCTTTTAATCAGACCTTGACTGTCCAATACAAAATCAAATGCTTCCTGCCGCAAGACCTGTTTCAGACGACCTATTTCTCGCCAAGTTTCAGCCTGAAAGAGGTGTTTGCGCCATTGCCGCCATTTCATCACATGGATTTTTTTTACGAACGGATGCAGGCGCGCAATATCCGAAAATCCGGCTTCACACAACCAATGCAGTTCCACATCAGGGCATTGTCGCGCCAAATCTTCGATTGCGGGCAAAGTGTGAATTAAATCGCCCATACTGGACAAGCGGACAAGCAAAATTTTCATATTTAGGAAGGGTATTTCACGTGAAACAATTTTAACTTATTGATTATTAATATATTTTTTAATTTCTTCAGCGTTTTTTAAAATCATTGCACCGGCAGAATGCATTTCCTGCCATGCCGTTTCGATGGTTTCCGGCGCAATGCCCCGACAAGCCGCTTCATTGACGATAACCTGCCAATTGCCGCCTTTGAGCAACTGCAAAACCGTTGTTTTCACACAATAATCCGTAGCCAACCCACCGACAATGACCGTATCCGTATTTTGACAACGCAGCCATTCAATCAGCCCTGTGCTCAGTTTTTCCTCAATATCATGAAAACACGCGCCATAAGGATGCAATTCAGGATCAACGCCTTTCCAAACGCAATAATCGTATTCCTTAGCAGAAGGCAGTCCGTCCAACAATTCATAGCCGCGCGTACCGACCATCGCATGAGCCACCCAAGTCAAATCCGCATCGGGCAAACCTGTCGGCTTTAACATATCAACAGGGTTATCCACAAGCCATTTTGCTGCCGCATGATGCGCATCTTTCGTCATCACGCGCAAATCCGCCAAAGCGGCTTGGGCATTCAATTCTTCAACAATCAAATGCCCCTCGTTTACAGGCAGCTCTTTAGGACACAAAGGCGTAAAAGTTTTTTGTGCATCAACATCAATGGAAACAATCATCTCATCATTTCAAAGCGATTAAAATGCCCTGTATTATAACAAATTACTGCCCAAAAGCGGTAAAACCAGCTGTGATAAGATAACGTTTTTCCAAAAAACTTGTCCACAATACTCATGACTTACACCATCATCCCCATCGCCACCACCCGCTCGCCCTACAAACAGAAATTCGGCGTCGCCCGTCAGCCCGGATTGGTTCCCGCCGCAGAAGTCTGTATCGAGCTGAATCCCGAATTTACCGCAGACAGCGTACGCGGATTGGAACACTTCAATTATGTGTGGATAAGTTTTATCTTTCACGGCGTATTGGATGAAGGCTGGGCACAAATGGTGCGCCCGCCACGGCTCGGCGGCAAACAAAAAATGGGCGTATTCGCCACACGCAGCCCCCACCGCCCCAATCACCTCGGACTATCGCTCTTAAAACTCGAACGCATCGAAACCGGCAAACCCGTCCGCCTCTATTGCAGCGGCGCAGACCTGTTGGACGGCACACCAATTATCGACATCAAACCCTACATCCCCTTTGTCGAATCCAAACCCGACGCCTCATCCGGCTTCGTCAGCGGCAAACCCGAAGAGCTTGAAGTCGTATGGCTGGAAAACATCGGCGCGGAAAATTTATCTGCCAGCACCCAAAACCTGATCAGCCAAAGCATTGCCCAAGATCCGCGCCCCGCCTATCAGAATATTCCCGAACGGATTTACGTCATGAATATAGAGGATTATGAAGTCAGGTTTCAAATTAAGGGAAACCGAGCGACGGTTATCGGGATAAGCGTTGTTTAAATTTTTATAGTGGATTAACTTTAAACCAGTACGGTGTTGCCTCGCCTTAGCTCAAAGAGAACGATTCTCTAAGGTGCTGAAGCACCAAGTGAATCGGTTTCTGTACTGTCTGTACTGTCTTGCGGTTTCATCGCCTTGTCCTGATTTAGTTAAGCCAATATAGTATCCGCTCCCATTCAAAAAGGTCGTCTGAAAACCAAATTACACGGCGAAATATGGTTTTCAGACGACCTCTTCAAAAAATTGGCATAAAACTTGCATGAAATTCAACCGAGAAATTCACGTTTCACCCAAAATTTGATTAAACATCAAAAGAAACAACCAGTAACGCGATTTTACCCGTGCCAAACACACGCTTGCCTGAAGACGATATACCATTGCTTTCATTTATGTCCGTATGAAATTGTTACAAAGTGACAATAAATGTCAACAGAATGAAAACGGCGGCACACGGATAATATCGAATCTTGACCATGCAACGGCGGCCTGATTGAAATTGCCGCAACAAAAAAGGATTAACCATGAAAACGTCCCGCATCGCCAAAACCGCCCTTTACCTCGCTGCCGCAGCCGTACTGTCCGCCTGCGCCGGCAAAAGCCACGTTAAAGCCGACGGAACGACGGACAACCCCGTCTTTCCCAAACCCTACTCCGTAACCTTCAACAAAAACCAAGGCACATTCCCTACCGCCGATGAACTCGAACAGATGAAACCAGGTCTGAGCAAAGACGACATCTACAAAATCCTCGGCCGTCCGCACTACGATGAAGGTATGTTCGGCGTGCGCGAATGGAACTATCTCTTCCACTTCCGCACTCCCGGTGTTCCCGCCAATCCCGATATCGGCTCCAACGTAGAAGGCATTACCACTTGCCAATACAAAGTCTTGTTCGACAAACACAAATACGCCCGCAGCTTCCATTGGAAAGCCGTCTTCCCGGAAGATGCCGTCTGCCCGCCCGTACAAGAAGTTGCCCCACAACCTGCGCCCGAACCTCAAATCATCATCCGTGAGGTTGTGCCCGAAACACCCCACCGCATCCGCAGATAATAGGAAACCATGTTGAAAAGAATCATCCTCGGCGTATCGCTGCTGGCAGGGCTGAACAGCTTTGCAGCAGCCGATGCCGCCAAAGAATACATGCAACGCAAAAAAGTCATCGTCAACACCGCCAAAGCCGAGCTGTGCTTTGCCGACGATGGCCAGTGCCACCCCGTACTCATCGGTAAAACCACGCCAAAAGGCAAATTCGACATGCAGTTGATGAAGACTTCCAAACCCGGCTACGGCGGCGAAGTCATCGGCTTCAAGCAGGAAAAAGACTTCCTCTTCGCCCTGCACCGCGTTTGGACACTCAAACCTTCCGAACACCGCATGAAACGCATTGCCTCTGATGTTGTCTCTGACCGCATCATGACCAACGGCTGCATCAATGTAACTGACAAAGTGTATGACAAGCTGCGCAATTACTTCGTTTTGGAAGTGATTTGACGGGCTATTCCGCGTAACAAGGATGCAGAAAGGTCGTCTGAAACCCCAAATCTCAGGGTTTTCAGACGACCTTTTTATAGTGGATTAAATTTAAATCAGGATAAGGCGACGAAGCCGCAGACAGTACAGATAGTACAGAACCGATTCACTTTGGTGCTTCAGCACCTTAGAGGAATCGTTCTCTTTGAACTAAGGCGAGGTAACGCCGTCGGTTTAAAGTTAAGCCACTATATTTAATCAAAGCGAATTTTATTCAATGAACACTTTAGATAAACCAAATCCATAGCGTGGGCTTTGCCCACGAAACCTACCGTTTAACCATTCGAATGGGGTGGTTGTCCTTGCATTTTATTTCGTGGGCAAAGCCCACGCTACACGTTGCTGCAACGGCAATCTGTCCCTTCCTCTGTCCTGCTGGGGAAGGTTAGAATGAGGGTGGCTTTATGGTTTTAGGTAAAATCAAATTCATGCAACTTGTAGAACCACCTTCTCCCCCAACCCTCTCTCATCTGATGGAAGAGGGAGTAGATTGAAGGTATAATCAATTAAAAACAAAATAGTACAATACTCAACTT
>NZ_KV800903.1:0-208 GCF_001810355.1 Neisseria sp. HMSC074B07
ATGCACAGGCGGTGCAGTGGTATCGCAAGGCGGCAGAACAAGGATTGGCCGATGCCCAATATAATTTGGGTATGATGTATGCCAATGGGCAAGGAGTTCGTCAAGACTATGCAGAGGCAGTGCGATGGTTTCGCAAAACGGCAGAGCAAGGGCTTGCAGAAGCCCAATATAATCTAGGCCTGGCATATGAACAAGGACAAGGTGTGAG
>NZ_KV800904.1:0-10620 GCF_001810355.1 Neisseria sp. HMSC074B07
GAGTATTGTACTATTTTGTTTTTAATTGACTATACATACCGTCGCTGTCAATATAAAAAACAAACACAAGGATGCCGATATGAAAAAGTTTTGGGAAAATTACAAAAGGAATTTACGATTATTGGCTAAGTTTGGCAGGCGGCACTGGAAAGTATTCTGTATCAGCTGCTTTGCATCCAGCTTCATCGTTACCGCCGTAAATTTTGTCTTGAGCTTCTATATCATTGATCCTAAATATTTCCTTGGTGATGACCATTTCCTTCCCGACAGTATCAAAGCCATCCTTGTGGTCATTTTGATGCATTTCATGTTCTCGAAATACATAATCTATAAAAACAAAAAGAAAAACACCTCCAAAGATTAAATATAGTGGATTAACTTTAAATCAGGACAATGCGACGAAGCCGCAGACAGTACAGACAGTACAGAACCGATTCACTTTGGTGCTTCAGCACCTTAGAGGAATCGTTCTCTTTGAACTAAGGCGAGGTAACGCCGTCGGTTTAAAGTTAAGCCACTATATAAACCCACATCCTTGAATACGTCCCAACCCACATATCGGATTTTTCCCAACTTAAGGTCGTCTGAAAGTTTCAGACGACCTTTTTTGCATAATATTTCATGTTCGACACCCGATAAAGAAACTTTCAGACGATCTCTCCGCCTTATCGGATACCTCATCCGACCTTGTCTTTTTCACCCTCTATTTTGCCTCTCATTTATCATTAAAATTCATCTAAAAATTAGACGCTTATAGACTCAAAAACCCGCCATACCGCCCCGTTGCAAATCGTGCTATGTTCATTTAATACGTTTGAAAAACATTAACTACCTTGTATTCTGATTACAAAGAAAGGCTTCAAAATGGATGGTTGGACTCAGACTTTGAGCGCGGGCTGGCTGCTGGGTATTGCGGCGATGGCGATTGTGCTGATTTTGCTGTTGATTGTGAAACTGCGTGTCCATGCGCTGTTGACGCTGGTGTCGGTGAGCCTGCTGACGGCGGTGGCGACGGGGCTGCCGATGGATAAGATTGTGAACGACGTTCTGTTGAAAAACTTCGGCGGTACGCTCGGCAGCGTGGCTTTGCTGGTCGGATTGGGCGCGATGCTCGGGCGGCTGGTGGAAACTTCGGGCGGGGCGCAGTCGCTGGCGGATGCGCTGATTCGGATGTTCGGTGAAAAACGCGCGCCGTTTGCCTTGGGCGTGGCGTCGCTGATTTTCGGTTTCCCGATTTTCTTTGATGCGGGATTGGTGGTGATGCTGCCGATTGTCTTCGCGACGGCGCGGCGCATGAAGCAGGACGTATTGCCTTATGCTCTGGCGTCTATCGGCGCGTTTTCGGTGATGCACGTTTTCCTGCCGCCCCACCCCGGTCCGATTGCGGCTTCGGAATTTTATTCGGCGAACATCGGGCAGGTGCTGATTTTGGGATTGCCCGTCGCCATGTTCACTTGGTATGTCAGCGGTTATCTGCTTGGGAAGGTTCTAGGACGCACCATCCGCGTTCCTGTTCCCGATTTGCTCAGCGGCGGCGCGGTGGACAACGACCGGCCGCAAACGCCTGCCAAGGCTTCGACCGTGGTCGGCATTATGCTGATTCCTATGCTGTTGATTTTTATGAACACAGGGCTGTCCACCTTAATAAGTAAAAAAGTCGTCAGCGCGGACGAACATTGGGTACAGGTGGCGCGCATGATCGGTTCGACCCCTGTCGCGCTGCTGATTTCGGTTTTGGTGGCGCTTTATGTTTTGGGCAGAAAACGCGGCGAAAAAGCAAGCGCGCTGGAGAAAACGGTGGACGGCGCACTCGCTCCCGTTTGTTCGGTTATCTTGATTACCGGCGCGGGCGGGATGTTCGGCGGCGTGTTGCGCGCATCGGGCATCGGTCAGGCGTTGGCGGACAGCATGGCGGATTTGGGTATACCCGTATTGTTGGGCTGTTTCTTAGTGGCATTGGCGCTGCGTATCGCGCAAGGTTCGGCAACCGTCGCGCTGACCACCGCCGCCGCATTGATGGCGCCCGCCGTTGCCGCCGCAGGCTTCAACGACTGGCAACTCGCCTGCGTCGTTTTGGCAACCGCGGCAGGCTCGGTCGGTTGCAGCCACTTCAACGACTCGGGCTTCTGGCTGGTCGGCCGCCTTTTGGATATGGACGTACCGACCACGCTGAAAACATGGACGGTCAACCAAACGCTGATTGCCGCCATCGGTTTTTCAGTGTCGGCGCTGCTGTTTGCCGTGGTTTGAGGTCGTCTGAAAACGGTTTTGAGACGCTCTAAACCGTCTGCCCGACCTTATATTTTTCAAATCCAACAAAGGAAGAGAACATGACGACGCATTTTGTGATAATGGGCGTTTGCGGCTGCGGCAAGACCACCGCCGCCCTGTCCCTGCAAAAACACCTCAACCAATGCCCCTACGCCGAAGGCGACGATTTCCACACCCAAGCCAATCGCGACAAAATGGGCGCGGGCATTCCGCTGACCGACGAAGACCGCTATCCGTGGCTCTGCAACCTACGCGACTGGATGACGGAACAGGCGCAAAACGGCGCGGCGTACACCATCGTTACCTGCTCCGCGTTGAAACGCCAATACCGCGACATCCTGCGCGGCGCACAAGGCAAAACCGCCTTCATCCACCTGACACCGCCGCAAGCCATCAACCTCGAGCGCATGATGGCGCGCCAAGGGCATTACATGAAGGCGGGGATGCTGGATTCGCAACTGGAAATCCTGGAAGAACTCGGCGCGGACGAATACGGCGTCAAAATCGACAACCCCGGTTCGCCCGAAGCCGTAGAAGCCGATATTTTGGCGTGGGTTAAGGCGGAAGGTTTGTTGTGAAGAAAGTGTGTAAATAGTTGTCAGGAAGGTCGTCTGAAAACAGATAGGTCACATTTCGACAAAACAAGTTTTCAGACGACCTTTCTCTTTGTCCGCCACCATCCCGCATACCCAAACCCCTTATAAAAACAATACAATTCGGCTACAATAGCCCTTTGCATTTTTTCAGACGACCTTAGTGAAACGTCGTCTGAAACCGAAATACCGAAACTATAGAGAATCACAACATGACCGATTACAGCAAAACCGTAAACCTGCTCGAAAGCCCGTTTCCGATGCGCGGCAACCTCGCCAAGCGCGAGCCTGCGTGGCTGAAAAGCTGGTACGAGCACAAACGCTATCAAAAACTGCGCGAAATCGCCAAAGGCCGTCCGAAATTCATCCTGCACGACGGCCCGCCGTATGCCAACGGCGACATCCACATCGGTCATGCCGTCAACAAAATCCTCAAAGACATCATTATCCGCAGCAAAACCCAAGCCGGTTTCGATGCGCCTTATGTGCCGGGCTGGGACTGCCACGGCCTGCCCATCGAAGTGATGGTGGAAAAACTGCACGGCAAAGACATGCCCAAAGCGCGTTTCCGCGAATTGTGCCGCGAATACGCCGCCGAACAGGTTGCCCGCCAGAAAAAAGACTTCATTCGTCTGGGCGTGTTGGGCGACTGGGACAACCCCTACCTGACCATGGATTTCAAAACCGAGGCGGATACCGTGCGCATGCTCGGCGAAATCTACAAATCGGGCTATCTCTACCGCGGCGCGAAACCGGTTCAGTTCTGCTTGGACTGCGGTTCTTCGCTGGCGGAGGCGGAAGTGGAATACAAAGACAAAGTATCGCCTGCGATTGACGTTGCCTATCCGTTTAAAGACACTGCCGCGCTTGCCGCCGCATTCGGTTTGGCAGGTATCGAAGGCAATGCGTTTGCCGTCATCTGGACGACCACGCCTTGGACGCTGCCTGCGAGCCAAGCCGTGTCTGCGGGTGCGGACGTGGCTTACCAACTGATTGATACGCCCAAAGGCAAATTGGTATTGGCGAAAGATTTGGCGGAAGACGCGCTCAAACGCTACGGCTTCGTTTCAGACGACCTCAGCGTCCTCGCGGAAACCACCGGCGACAAGCTGGAAAACCTGCACATGAACCATCCGTTCCTCGAACGCGATATTCCCATGCTCAACGGCGAACACGTTACCACCGACGCCGGTACGGGTTTGGTACATACCGCCCCCGCGCACGGTTTGGAAGACTACGCCGTCTGCAACAAATACGGCATCGAGCTTTACAACCCCGTCAACGCCGAAGGCAAATACATCAGCGAAACGCCGCGCGTGGCAGGCATGAGCGTTTGGGAGGCGAATCCCGTCATCCTGCAATGGCTGGAAGAAACCGGCAACCTCTTGGCAAGCAGCAAAATCGAACACAGCTACGCCCACTGCTGGCGCCACAAAACCCCGCTGATTTACCGCGCGACAGGTCAGTGGTTTGTCGGCATGGACAAAGCCGGCAGCGACGGTAAGACCCTGCGCGACAAAGCCATCAAAGCCGTGGACGACACCGAATTCTTCCCGTCTTGGGGTCGCGCGCGCCTGGAAGCCATGATCGAAGGCCGCCCCGACTGGGTTGTTTCGCGCCAACGCTATTGGGGCACGCCAATGACCTTCTTCGTCCACAAAGAAACGGGCGAACTGCATCCGAACTCCGCCGAGCTTTTGGAAAAAATCGCCCAGAAAATCGAAGAAAAAGGCATCGAAGCATGGTTCTCACTCGATAAAAGCGAATTGTTGAGCGCGGAAGATTGCGAAAACTACGACAAACTTTCCGACACGATGGACGTATGGTTCGACTCCGGCTCGACCCATTATTCCGTCTTGAAACAGCGCGAAGAATTGGACTGGCCTGCCGACCTCTACCTCGAAGGCAGCGACCAACACCGCGGCTGGTTCCAATCCTCCATGCTGACCGGCTGCGCCTCATCGATGGGACGCGCCCCGTACAAACAGCTTCTGACCCACGGTTTCGTGGTTGACCAAAACGGCCGCAAAATGTCGAAATCCATCGGCAACGTCGTCGCGCCGCAAGAAGTCTATAACGAGTTCGGCGCCGACATCCTGCGCTTGTGGGCGGCATCCACCGATTACAGCGGCGAATTGGCGATTTCCAAAGAAATCCTCAAACGCGTAACCGAAAGCTACCGCCGCATCCGCAACACCTTGAGCTTCCTGTTTGCCAACCTCAGTGATTTCGACCCGTTCGAACACACCGTACCGCAGGCGGACATGGTCGAAATCGACCGCTACGCCTTAGTGTTGGCGCGCCAGCTGCAAGAGCGTTTGGCGGGCGACTTCTACCCGCGCTATGCCTTCCACTTCGCCGTGAAAGACATCGTCGCCTTCTGCTCGGAAGACTTGGGCGCGTTCTACCTCGACATCCTGAAAGACCGCCTCTACACCACCAAAGCCGACAGCCACGCCCGCCGCAGCGCGCAAACCGCCCTGTATCACATCACGCGCAGCCTGGTTCTCTTGATTGCACCGATTTTGTGTTTCACCGGCGAAGAAGCGTGGGACATCATCGGCGGCGGCGAAGAAGACAGCGTCCTCTTCCACACCTGGCACGAGTTCCCGCCCATCAACGAAAAAGCCGAAGCCGAACTGGTGAAAAAATGGACGGCAGTCCGCGAAGCCCGCGAAGCCGTAACCGCCGCCATCGAACCTTTGCGCGCCGACAAAACCGTCGGCTCGTCATTACAGGCAGAAGCCGAAATCACCGCGCCGGAAGCCACCGCCGACTACCTGAATGCCTTAGGCGAAGAATTGCGCTTTGCCCTCTTGGTATCCAAAGTCGAGGTCAAAACCGGCAGCGAACTCGCCGTTACCGCCAAAGCCAGCGACGGCGAAAAATGCGAACGCTGCTGGCACTACACCCACGACATCGGTTCAGTCGCAGGTCATGAAACCATCTGCAAACGCTGCGCCGAGAATGTGGACGGCAAAGGCGAAGAACGGCATTACGCTTAAGCCCGTCTGAAAAAAAGTCGTCTGAAAACCGAATCAGGTTTTCAGACGACCTTTTGCTATCGACCTCCCAAACAGGGAAATCCGTTCAATATTTCTTATAGTGGATTAAATTTAAATCAGGACAAGGCCGACGAAGCTGCAGACAGTACAGATAGTACGGCAAGGCGAGGCAACGCCGTACTGGTTTAAAGTTAAGCCACTATAAAGTTCACTCAATCCGCGATCTCCGTAAACTTCCCCCAATTCGCCAACACATACGCCACAGCCGCTGCCATATCGTCGTCCACGATTTCGTAATATTCGCCGTCCAATTCCTCAAAATCCGGAAATTCGGCACGAATCGCGTCCAAAGATGCCCCGCCGTCCGCCATCTCCTCGATTTTTGCGCCGTCCCGCTCATATAAAGCCTTCGCCTTATCCAAAATCTTAGGCGTCGGTTTAATCCGCCAGCGGCGCAGGCTGTCGGCGACGGGGTTATGGAACACATATTCGCCGTAACCCGCCGCAATCAGTTGCACAAAACCGCCTTCCTGCACTTGGCTGTCCAAATAGCAGTAAGCCGTCAGCGTGTGCTGCTCGTCGTTCAAACACCGCATTTCCTCATCGCCTGCCGCATCCGTATAATCCAAATACGCCGCGCTCAATGTGTAGAGAAATTCTGCGGCGTCTTGAGGGTTCAAATCGTCCTGCCGGAAAAGTGTCGTCATGTTAAAGCCCGTTTGAAATAAAGTGGATTTAAAGCTGATTCATCATAAAAACCGCATTATAACCAAAGCATTATCAAACCAAAACCCATTTTCAGACGACCTTTTGCGCTGCACAAGCAGGCGATATATCGTACAATAAGGTCGGACTTACCAAGGAAAAATCATGAACGCAAACACCGAAACCGTCATTATCTACCCCAAAGACCTGCCGCTGTACTGCTCCGGTCCCAACCACGAAACTTGGAACGGTCATCCGCGCGTCTTCCTCCCGATTCAGTCCGACAGCGACATCGAATGCCCCTACTGCGGAACGCGTTACCATCTCGAAGGCCACATTCCCCACCACCATTATTGAGACGCTATGAAGAGATACGCCCTCCTGCTGTTGCTCGGACTGTGTACCGCCTGCGGTTCGTATAAAGCCGTCCGCCCCGATGCCCCTCTCGCCGTCGTCGCCGAAGCGCAAAACAACGCCATCCGCTACCAAGCCGCCGACGGCAGTCGCATCTCCGCCATCTACGTCAACAGCAACAGCCCGATGACGGTCGAACTGCGTCAGGGAAGTACGGTCGAAAAACTGACGCAAACCCATTCGATGACCAAAACCACGGAATACCGCAACGCAAGCACAATATGGCAGCTTCAGGACGGCTTCGCCACGCTTACCCGCGGCGGCAAAACCGTCGTCTTCACCGAAATCATCGAATAACCCTGTCTGAAGTTCTTATCAAAAGGTCGTCTGAAAAACCTTAAATGATGGTTTTTCAGACGACCCCTGCGTTAAACCGACAATCTGGAACTTTCATTCCTGCATCTGGATTTGACAGGACGAATCACCTACGCTGCTTGAATCTATTGCGATATGGTGTATCTGGATAAATCAAAGGTCGTCTGAAACCTTGTTTTCAAGGTTTTCAGACGACCTTTTATCATGGGCAGCTTATCCCTGCTTCAACATCATGCTGCCCATTTGACCCAGCCCATCGCCCAAGTCAGCAGAATCAATCCGCCGAAGACGATGCGGTAATAGGCAAACGGAACATAGTTTTTGCTGGACACGAATTTCAATAGCGATTTAATCGCCAAGAGGCCTGCCAAGAAGGCAGCGATGAAACCGACGGCAATCAGGCCGACATCCTGCAAAGTAAAGAGTTTGTAGTGTTTCAATACGTCATAGCCGGTGGCGGCAATCATCATCGGCACGGCGAGGAAGAAAGAAAATTCGGTCGCAGCTTTGCGCTCGATGCCCCACAGCATACCGCCCATAATCGTACTGCCCGAACGCGAAGTCCCCGGCACCAGCGCGCAGATTTGGGCGCAGCCGACCACAAGCGCGTCGATCGGGCGCATTTCGTCCACGCTTTTGACTTTCGGTTTGACTTTGCTTTGGCGTTTTTCGACCCATAAAATAAAGAATCCGCCCAATACCAACATGGTGGCGACGGTAATCGGGTTAAACAGATATAATTTAATTTGTTTGCTAAACAGCAAACCTACGACTGCCGCTGGCACGAACGCGACGGCAAGGTTCAACACGAAGCGGTTGGCGGTGCGGTCTTTGCCCAGTCCGGATAAAACGGAGGTAAAACGTTGACGGTATTCAAAAATCACGGCAAGTACCGCGCCCAGTTGGATGGCGATTTCAAATACTTTGCCGTTGCTGTGGAAATTGAGCAGGTCGCCCAATACAATCAAGTGGCCGGTACTTGAAATCGGCAGAAATTCCGTCAAGCCTTCCACAATGCCCATAAGCAGGGCTTTTAATAGAGTCAAAATGTCCATATTGCTTTCTTTTTTGGTTTTCAGACGACGTTTGCCCGTCTGGATTTCAGGATGAAGCGATATCAGAATCGGAAAACTGCTGCGGTATGGCGGTGTTTACCCCATCCCTCAGCAGTATTCGTTTTTATGGATTTTACGCCACCCAAAACAAACAGACAGTTCGGAAACCGCCTGTTTTTTTGCGGTCATTCCGAAACTGCCTGGCTAAATTCCGTCAGCGCGCGGCTTTGCCGGAACGCTCTTGGCGGACTTTGTTAATCAGCTCGCCTATGATTTTCTGCCCATTCGCCCAATCGCTGCTGAATATGACCCGATATTTGCCTCCGACGATGACGTCCGGCGTGCCGTCGATACGGTAAGTCTCGGTCAGGCTTTGCATTTTTTTAGCGGCTGCGAGGCTGGCAGGGGCGTCGTATGCGGCAATCAGTTTTTTGCTGTCAAAGCTTTTTTGTGCCGCCGCCCAGCTTTTGAAAGTGGCGGTATCCGCTAAATTGATTTTCTGCTCGTGTACGGCTTTGAAAATAGCGGGGTTTGCCTGATACTTCAAACCCGAAGCGTTAACCGCCGCGGCAACCCGCGCCAAGCCCAGCATTTCAGGCATCCAGACGACGTGTTCGGTACGCAGGTAAACGTCTTTCGGGAAAGTTTTGCTGTATGACAGCAAGACGGGATCAAAGTTTTGGCAATGTATGCAGAAATAGCCGAAAAATTCCAAAACTTCGATTTTGGATGCGTCTCGTTGCGGAATCGGTTTGTTCAAAACCGTGTAATCCACGCCTTCGACCGCAGCCTGCGCGCTTGCGGAAAAGGCAAGCGCGAGGCTGAGGAGGACGGCTGCCGGTTTGGTTGTCCGTTTCATTGCCGCCTCCTTATTGTGCCGAACGCACCAGGCTGTTGATATTGTGTTTTTGCAAGTCTTTCTGAACGTTTTTTGCGGCTTCAGACGACATGCTGTTGCTTTGTACGCGGTAAACGGTTTTGTCGCCGTTGGTGCGCTCGACCACTTTGGACGAAATGCCCAGCATGGCGAGTTTGGCACGTTGCGCGTCGGCGCTGTTGCGGTCGGCGTACGAACCCATTTGCAGGATGACTTTTTTACCGCCTTCCGCTGTTTTGGCTTCGGCTTTGGCGTTGTCGGCTTTGGCGGTTTGTTTGTCCGCCTCGGCTTTCTTCGCTTCTTTCGCCGCGCCTTTATTTGCTTCCTGACGGGCTTTTTCGATGCTGCCGCTGTTCAGGATTTGCTCGGGGGTCGGTTTGTTGGTTTTGGCCGTTTCGGTTTTCTTGGCTTCGGCGGCTTTCTTCTCTGCCGCTTTTTTCTCGGCAAGTTTGCGTTCGGCGCGCGCTTTTTGTTTGTCCGTCAACTCGGCTGCCTTTTTGGCTTTATCGGCGGCTTCTTTGTCGGCTTTTTCTTTTTCTGCACGTTTTTTCGCAAGCTCTGCCTTTTTCTCGGCGAGTTTTTGTCTCAACTCGCGTTCGGCAGATTCTTTGTCTTCTTTTTCAGCTTCACGCAGGGCTTTTTCTGCTTCGCGGGCTTCGTCTTCCGCTTCATGGACGGCACGCTCTTTTTCCGCTTTTTCTTTGTCCGCGCGTTCTTTCTCGGCTTTGGCTTTATCTGCCTTTTCTTTCGCTTCTTTTTCTGCGCGTTCTTTTTCTTTGGCTGCCGCATCGTCGTCGGCTTCGCTGCGTTTCTGTTCGGGCTTGGCTTCTTCTGCCGGACGCTCTTTCTCTACGGGAACGACGACAGGCTGCTCTTCAGCCTCAGGCTTGGATTCAGGTTTGGATTCAGGTTTGGATTTTTCCTGCGGCTTGAGGATTTCAGGCTCGGTTTGCTGTTTTTGCGGCTCGGTCGCACCTTTGAAGGCGTTCGGCGTGTCTTGATTCAGAAAATACAGGATGCCCCCGATCACGCCGGTGGCGAGGATGAGGCCGAAGAAAAAGCCGAAAAGGCCTTTGCCGTATTGAGTGTTCTTATTCATGAGATACCTATATTGATGATGCCGTTCAGACGACCTTTTGGCGGCAGAGGAATCTGCTGCTGCCATCGGCAGGGACGGGTCATTTTATCAATATCCTTTATATTGGGCAAAAATGCGCCGTTTGTTTACATGGTTTTTACGAAAACCGCCGTGATGTTAGGACGCGCTGACAATTGACCGACGACGGGCTTCTTTTGCCCGAACAGAATACTCCGCATTGGACACACCAGCAAGATACCCGACCCGTCTAAACTTTTATAGTGGATTAAATTTAAATCAGGACAAG
>NZ_KV800904.1:10720-13944 GCF_001810355.1 Neisseria sp. HMSC074B07
ACGCCGTACCGGTTTAAAGTTAATCCACTATACTTTGAATCTTCCGTTTTCAGTACCCAAGGTCGTCTGAAAAACCTTACAACGCGCGGCGGAAGCTGACGGCTTTCAAAACATGGCTTCTGCCGACTTCTTCATCGCCCGCCAAATCCGCCAGCGTACGCGCCACGCGCATGATGCGGTGGAAGCTGCGGGCGGAGAGGGAGAGTTTTTCCAACAGGCTGCCCAAGGCTTCCTGCGCTTCTTTTTGGATGCGGGCGGACGTGTCGAGTTCACTGACGCTCAAGGCGGCATTCACTTTGCCTTGCCGCGCATATTGTTTGTCGCGGGCGGCGATCACGCGCGCCAACACGACGGCGCTGCTTTCCCCCGCTTCCTGCTGCATCAGTTCGGCGGCGGACAGGCTGGGGACTTCGATGGTCAAATCGATGCGGTCGAGCAGCGGGCCGGAAATCTTGCTGCGGTAACGCGCGACGCTTTCGGGCGTGCAGCGGCAAGGTTTGACGGGATGCCCGAGATAACCGCACGGACACGGGTTCATGGCGGCGACGAGCTGGAATTTGGCGGGATAGACAGCTTGGCGCGCCGCGCGGGAAATGTGGATTTCGCCGTTTTCCAAAGGTTCGCGCAAAACTTCCAAAACTTTGCGGTCGAACTCGGGCAGTTCGTCCAAAAATAAAACGCCGTGATGCGCCAATGAAATCTCGCCCGGACGCGGGTCGGAACCGCCGCCGACCATGGCTGCCGAGCTGGCACTATGGTGCGGGCTGCGGAAAGGACGGTGGCTGTCGAGTTGTTGCTGATGGTTGGGCAGGAGCGAACGCAACGCCCATACTTCGACCAATTCGTCTTCGGTCAAAGGCGGCAGAATGCCGGGCAACCGTTGGGAAAGCATGGACTTGCCCGTTCCCGGCGGGCCCATCATCAAAAGGCTGTGTCCGCCCGCGGCAGCGATTTCCAAAGCAAGGCGGGCGGTGTGTTGACCTTTGACATCGATAAGGTCGGGCAGTTTGGCGTTTTCAGACGACCTATGCGGAACTTGGCAGGCGGTTTGCGCCAAAGGTTCGATGCCGTTCAAATGGGCGGCGACTTCACCTAACGAACGCGCGCCGTAAACGGTAATGCCGCGCATGACGGCGGCTTGTTCTGCGTTTTCTTGCGGCAAAACGAAAGAACGCCCCGCCTGCATGCCCTGCCACGCCATCGCCAACGCGCCGCGCACGGGGCGCAACATGCCGGAAAGCGCCAATTCGCCGGCAAACTCGTACTGGGCGAGCTTTTCGGGTGCGATTTGTCCGGATGCGGCGAGGATGCCCAGCGCAATCGGCAGGTCGAAACGTCCCGATTCTTTGGGCAGGTCGGCGGGGGCGAGGTTGACGGTGATTTTTTTGGCGGGGAATTCGAAACCGCTTTGGATGATGGCGGCTCGTACGCGGTCGCGGCTTTCTTTAACTTCGGTGTCGGGCAATCCGACGATATTGAAATGAGGCAGGCCGTTGGCAAGGTGGGCTTCCACTTCGACCAACGGCGCATTCATGCCGCTCAAGGCGCGGCTGTAAACCAAGGCAAGCGACATGTTTCAGACGACCTTATTCGCCGGCTTCGGTTTGCTGTTTGATTTCGGCGACGGCTTCTTCGGCTGCGGCTTCGGCAGCTTCCAAGGCAGACTGCTCAGGCTCTTGCGCGGCTTCGAGTTTTGCCAGACGCTCTTCCAGCTCAACCAATTTGGTGCGGGTTTTAATCAAAACCTGCTGCTGGATGTCGAATTCTTCGCGCGTGACCAAATCCATACGGTTGAACGCGCTGCCGAGCATGGCTTTGACGTTTTTCTCCATGTCTTTGGCGGGGCTGTTGGCGATGGTTTCACTGATTTTTGCGCTGACTTCTTCAAAGAGTTGTTTGCCGAACATAATCCGTATCCTTTATATCAGAATATATAAAATCCAAGCGTATTGTATAAGGAAAAAGGTCGTCTGAAAACGGGCATTCTGCTGCCGCGCCTTTTCCCTTCCAAACATCGCCCATGTGTAGCAAATGCCCGCAAAATTGCTCAATCTTGCGGGCATTTTTGAAACGGCTTTTGCCGTATGTTTCGATATTCGGCGTATTTTAACGCTCGACGCGGGCATCAAAAATCGGCAGCCACCACGCACCGCCGGTAAAGCCTTTGCACGAGCCGGTAGTGTGTTCCTCGCTGCGGACAAAGCTCTTGCCGTCCCACACCGCCGCATTGCTTGTCCAGCAGTCGCCTATGCCGCGGCCTTTGAAGCTGCCGCTGAGGGTGGCTGTTTTCTCGTCGAATCCGCCATGCCCGCCGTATACCATCGGCGGCAGCACTTGTTCGATTTTGGTCAATTCTTTATCGGCAATGGCATAGTAGCCGCTGGTTTGATAAGCACCGCCGATACAGATGGCCGAAATCAACACCTGACGATCGTTGAGCGGATGGACATACAGGCTGCGGTTCCAACCCATTTGCTCTTTATTATGCAGGGCGTAACAGTAATTATCGTCGCCTTCGGAAACGCGGTTGCTGTTGCGCAGCAGCTTCATGACGGCGCTGTGGCGCGGTGTGTCTTGTTCCAGTATATCGCCTGCTGTTTTCGGCACAGCAACGGCGCGGATGACGGGTTTGGGCTGCGGGCTGAGGACTGCCTGACTGCTGTTTCCTTTGCGTATCAGCGCGGAAGGCGTGTTCAGACGACCTTGGAATTCGTCCGCTTTCAACATTGCCGCCGCCGCGCCTTTGTCGGACAAGTGCCATTCATATTTTCCCGCGCGGATGCTGATTTTGCTTTCTTTTTTCAACGCTTCGAGCAAGGCGTTGGTTTGCGTGCTGCTCAATTTGCCTGTGCCTTTTTTGTTCAACGCCAATTTGCCCAGTGATTTGCCGTTCAGCATCAATTCGCTGCGGGCTGCCACACGGGCGAGTTGACGCTCATCGTCATTAAACGGCAGCAGGGAAACTTCGCCGGCAACGGCGGCGTTCGCCCCCGCTTTTCGGGTAAACAAGATGGAAACCGGCGTTTCTGTTTCGTCCGCCTGATAGCCGGCAAGACGGCATGTGCCGGTATTGTCGCAAGCGATGTCCCAGTCTTGGTAATTTTGATAAAAGCCTTGAGGCGGAGCGGCCAGTGCGGTGGCGGGCAAAACAGCCAGCAGCCATTTTTTCATGATGTATTCCTTCAGTTTTATTTTATAGTGGATTAAATTTAAATCAGGACAAG
>NZ_KV800904.1:14044-22861 GCF_001810355.1 Neisseria sp. HMSC074B07
CGCCGTACTGGTTTAAAGTTAATCCACTATATTGGTGGACGGGTAAAAGACGGCGCAGCAAGGAAACACAGTGCCGCGCTGCTTTTTTTGTAAAACATTATGATACTTCGTTTGCCAAAAAGTTTTTGACTCGGGACGGCAAAGGTCGTCTGAAACTCCCTTTCAGACGACCTTATATGCTTTTTTATACGCCTGCGGCTGCTTTCAATGCGGCAGCTTTGTCGGTGCGCTCCCAAGTAAACTCAGGCTCTTCGCGGCCGAAATGGCCGTAGGCGGCGGATTTACTGTAAATCGGGCGCAAGAGGTCGAGCATTTGGACGATGCCTTTGGGGCGCAGGTCGAAATGTTCGCGAACCAGGGCAATCAGTTTGTCTTCGCTGATTTTGCCTGTGCCGAAAGTGTCGATGGAAATCGAAGTCGGTTCGGCAACGCCGATGGCGTAGGAAACCTGAATCTGACATTGGGTTGCCAAACCTGCGGCAACGATGTTTTTCGCAACATATCGGCAGGCGTAAGCGGCGGAACGGTCGACTTTGGACGGGTCTTTGCCGGAGAATGCGCCGCCGCCGTGCGGAGCTGCGCCGCCATAGGTATCGACGATGATTTTACGGCCGGTCAGACCGCAGTCGCCTTGCGGGCCGCCGATGACAAAGCGGCCGGTCGGGTTGATCAGGTATTTGGTTTCAGCAGTCAGCATTTCGGGCGGCAAAACGGGCTTGATAATCTGCTCGATCACGGCTTTGCTCAGTTCTTCATGGCTGATTGCAGGGTCGTGCTGGGTGGACAGGACGACGGTGTCGATGCGTTTTACTTTGCCGGTTTCGCTGTCGTAAACCACGGTCAACTGCGCTTTTGCGTCGGGACGCAGCCACGGCAGGCGGCCGTCTTTGCGCAATTCGCTTTGACGCTGCATCAGGCGGTGGCTGTAATAGATGGCAAACGGCATCAAGGTCGGGGTTTCGTCGCAGGCGTAGCCGAACATCAGACCTTGGTCGCCCGCGCCTTGGTTCAGGTCAATGCCTTCGCCTTCGTTCACGCCTTGGGCGATGTCGGGGGATTGCTGGTCGTAGTACACGCCGACCGCGCAACCGTTGGCATCAAAGCCCAACTCGGACGAGTTGTAGCCGATGCGTTTGATGGTTTCGCGTGCGACTTTGATGTAGTCCACATGGGCGGTGGTGGTGATTTCGCCCGCCAACACGCACAAGCCGGTGTTTACCAGAGTTTCCGCCGCGACGCGCGCTTTGGGGTCTTGCGCCAAAACCGCATCCAAAATCGCATCGGACACTTGGTCGGCTACTTTGTCCGGATGGCCTTCGGAAACCGATTCGGAAGTAAACAGATATTCGCTCATTTCAATATTTTCCTTCAAAAACAAGCCGTCTGCTTTCAGACGACCTGTTGTTTCAATATACGTCCCACAACGGAAATCATAACAAAATTTCCACCTGCGCTCCATCCAAATGATAAATATTCCCACTTGGATAAAACGGTTCGGAATCCTGCCTGCACAAAACATACAGGCAAAAAAATTCCCGCATCAAGCGGGGGGATTTGAATTGCCCTCTCGGACCACATCGGCTTTGCAGCCGTCCACCTTACCTTTCCGTCTGAAAAGCAGGTTGGCATGGAATTCCCAACTCTTAATGCAGCGCGGATGTTAGCAGAAAAGCCCTTCCCCCGCAAGCCGCGCGCCCTTGCGTTTTACGTTACAATACGTCGTCTGAAAACACCCGAACACCCTATCATGCACCTGCCCTCCGCCATTCCCGCCCTTGCCACCGCCCTCGTCCTTACCCTGCCCTTGGGCGCGTGCGGCAAAAAAACATCCGAACAAACCGTGCTTCAGGGCGAAACGATGGGTACGACCTATACCGTCAAATACCTTTCAGACGACCTCCCCAACCCGCCCGCACCCGAAGCCGTGAAAAAGCAGATTGACGGTGCGCTCGAAGAAGTCAACCGCCAAATGTCCACCTACCGCGAAGACTCCGAAATCAGCCGCTTCAACCAAATGCGCGAAACCCGCAAACCCATGCCCGTTTCCGCCGATTTCGCCGCCGTAACCGCCGAAGCCTTACGCCTCAACCGCCTCACACAAGGCGCGCTCGACGTAACCGTCGGCCCGCTCGTCAACCTTTGGGGCTTCGGACCGAACAAAGAAATCACCCGCGAACCCACCCAAGCCGAAATCGACAAAGCCGCCGCCCAAACCGGCACGGACAAAATCATCCTCACGCAAGACGGCAAACAAGCCACGCTCGCCAAAACCCAACCCGAAACCTACCTCGACCTTTCCTCCATCGCCAAAGGCTTCGGCGTGGACAAAGTGGCAGGCGAACTTGAAAAACTCGGCATCAACAACTACCTTGTCGAAATCGGCGGCGAATTGCACGGCAAAGGCCGCAACGCCCAAGGCGAACCTTGGCGCATCGGCATCGAACAGCCCAACATCGTCCAAGGTGGCAACACCCAAATCGTCGTCCCCCTCGACAACCGCTCCCTCGCCACCTCCGGCGACTACCGCATTTTCCACGTTGACCCGCAAGGCAGGCGGCTCTCCCACATCATCGACCCCAAAACCCGCCGCCCGCTGTCGCACCGCCTCGCCTCCATCAGCGTCGTCGCCGATAACGCCACCACCGCAGACGGTCTGTCCACCGGACTTTTCGTACTCGGCGAAACCGAAGCCCTCAAACTCGCCGAACAGCAAAACCTCGCCGTTTTCCTGATTATCCGCGACCAAAACGGCTACCATACCGAAATGTCCGGCGCGTTTAAAAAACTACTCCATTAATATCCACGCACTCATATCCATCCCACAGGAACACCATCATGAAAACCCTACTCCTCACCTTCGGCCTCTTCCTCCTCGTCATCCTCGGCATGGCGGTCGGCTATATTTTTTCTAAACGCACTATCAAAGGCAGTTGCGGCGGCATCTCCTCGTTGGGCATGAAAAAAGTCTGCGACTGCGACACCCCGTGCGACACGCTGCAAAAGAAACTGGACGAACAGAAACAGCAGGAAAGCAAAGGCATCACCGTCGATCACTGAACCTTGCCCGAATCAGGTTCAGCCTTGCTTTGAGTTTGGCAACATCAAAGGTCGTCTGAAAACCGCATATTGCAGTTTTCAGACGACCTTTGATTTGAAGGTGTGGTTGTTTTTAAAAGGCAGATAGCGATTTAGCAAAGCTGCTCAAATTGCCGTTATTTCCGATGAAAACCGCATATTGCAGTTTTCAGACGACCTTTGATTTGAAGGTGTGGTTGTTTTTAAAAGGCAGTTGGCGATTTATCGAAGCTGCTCAAATTGCCGTCATTTCCGAGTAGGTGGAAAGGACAGAACAGATATTTTCGATGTCGATTTAAGATACAGACAAAAAGGTCGTCTGAAAAACCCGAAATCCGTTTTTCAGACGACCTTTTGCTCATCCTTACAACCTCGTTACGCTCAAGACGCCTTTGACGTCGCCGAGGCTGGCGAGGACGCGCGGGAGGTCGTTGACTTGTTTGACTTCGAGCGTGAACCTCATGCTGGCTTCCAAGTCGCGGGACTGGGTTTGCACGGCGGTAACGTTGAGTTTGTGGCGGGCGAGCGCGTCGGATACGTCGCGCAAAAGTCCTGAGCGGTCTTGGGCGCGGATTTCGACATCGACGGCGAACACTTGTCCTTCCTGCAATGCCGCCCAACTTGCGTCCAACACTTTTTCAGGTGCTTGCTCGGCGAGGTGTTGGAAAGACGGGCAGGTTTTGCGGTGTACGGAAATGCCGCGCTCGCGGGTAACGAAGCCGACAATATCGTCGGGCGGCGCGGGTTTGCAGCATTTGGCAAGCGTGGTCATCAAGCCGTCTTCGCCATCGATAAGGACGCCGGTTTTGCCGCCTTTTTTGATTTTGGACTGTTTGACGATGGTGGTTTCGCTGACGGGCACGGGCGGCGGTTCGTTCAGCGTGCCGCAGGCTTTCTGGATAGCGCGGTTGGAAATTTCGCCTTGTCCGACGGCGGTGTAGAGGTCGTCGAGTTTTTTGTAGCCGAGGTTTTCGGCAAGCTCTTGCAGGTTGGGTTTGGGCGTGAGTTTGGCAAGCTGTTTGTCGAGCTGGACGCGGCCTTCTTCGCGCACGGTGTCGGCGTTTTGCTGGCGGATGTAGGCGCGGATTTTGCTGATTGCCTTGCTGGACTTGACCCAGCCTTCATACAGCCAGTTGACGGAAGGATGCCCTTCTTTGGCGGTAATGATTTCGACGCGCTGTCCGTTTTCAAGCGGGGTGGACAGCGGCACGATTTGACCTTCGACTTTCGCGCCGCGGCAACGGTCGCCGATGCTGCTGTGCAGGGCGTAGGCGAAGTCGATGGGGGTCGCGCCCGTAGGCAGGGAGAGGACTTTGCCATGCGGGGTCAGAACGTAAATCGTGTCGTTGAAAAGCTCGGTTTTGAAGGCGGCGGCGAGGTCTTCCTTGCCGCTTTCCGCCATGTTTTCGCGCCAGTCCAAGAGTTGACGCAACCAGGCGATTTTCTGTTCGTAGGCGGAGTCGCCCTTACCGCCCTCTTTGTAACGCCAGTGGGCGGCGACACCAAATTCGTTGAATTGGTGCATATCGAAGGTGCGGATTTGCACTTCTACGCCTTTGTCTTCCGGGCCGACGATGACGGTGTGCAAACTTTTATAGCCGTTGCCTTTGGGGTTGGCGATGTAGTCGTCGAATTCGCCGGGGATGGGCTGCCAGAGGCTGTGGACGATACCCAGCGTGGTGTAACACTCGGGGACGGTATCGACCAGAATCCGCACGGCGCGGATGTCAAAGAGGCCGTCGAAGCTGAGTTTTTTCTTCACCATTTTTTTGTAAATGGAGTAGATGTGTTTCGGGCGGCCGGCAACTTCGAAGTGAACGTTGTATTTTTTGAGCTCCGCGCGCAGGATGTTGAGGAAGTTTTCGATGTATTCGAGGCGTTCGGTGCGTTTTTCGTCCAAAAGCAGCGCGATCTCGCGGTATTTTTCGGGTTCTTGATGGCGGAAACCGAGGTCTTCGAGTTGCCATTTGAGCTGCCACACGCCCAAACGGTTGGCGAGCGGGGCGAAGATGTCGAGGGTTTCTTTGGCGACGGCGCGTTTTTCGGGGCTGTCGGGGATATTGCTGAGAAACTGCATGGTGCGGGTGCGCATGGCGAGTTTGATCAACACGACGCGGATGTCGGTGACCATCGCCAGCAGCATTTTACGCATGGTTTCGGCTTGCTGCGCGCGCTCTTCGGAAGTGGCGAGGCTGTCCACTCGGGCGAAGTGGGTGAGTTTCTGCACTTCGTCCACACCTTTGACCAGCTCGGCGACGGTGCTGTTGCAGCGTTCGGAAACCAATAGATTCCAATCGGGAACGTAGCGTCCAATGTCGGCAAGCAGGGTGGCGGCGACAGCATCGGAGAGCAGGTCGAGCTCGTTGACCATCTGCGCCGCGCCGAGCAAATGGTCGAGCAGCGGTTCGCCATACGGCGTGGCGGCATCGGCGGGATAGTGTTCCTTTGCCAACGACCATGCGGCGCCGATGAGGTTTTTATCGTTGTCCGGCAGCGCGGCGCAGTAACTGTCGAACCATTCGCGCAATTCTTGCGGAGTCGCGCTTTGCGTGTCTTGAATCGGGCTGGTGGCGGTCATGATGGTGTCTTTTCGTTTCGATAAAAACAGGTTTATTGTAACAGGTTGCCAAAGGGATTTGCGGGATATTGTCTGTAAGCGGGTTGTTTCAGACGACCTTAAATGATATGGTTCGTCCGTTTGATGAACATGAAAAGGAGTATCCGATGAAGCTGTATATTTACGACCATTGCCCGTTTTGCGTGCGTGCGCGGATGGCGGCGGGGCTGTTTGGCGCGGACGTTGAAGAAGTCGTGCTGGCAAACGACGACGAGGCAACGCCGATCGGCATGATCGGCGCGAAACAAGTGCCCATCCTGCAAAAAGAAGACGGTTCGTTTATGGGCGAGAGTTTGGACGTTGTCCGCTATCTTGACCGCGAGGGTCGTCTGAAAGATGAAACCCGCCCCGAAATCCAGGCATGGTTGGACAAAGTGGGCGAATACAACCTGAAACTCGTCCAGCCGCGCGTGATCAAACTCGAGCTGCCCGAATTTGAAACGCCGGAAGCGGTGAAATATTTCACGGACAAAAAAGAGAAAAGCATCGGCAGCTTCGCCGCCAATTTGGAGAAAACCGGTCAGTATGTGCAACGGCTGAACGAAGATTTGGCGGAACTGGAAACGCTGATGGCCGAAAGCGGCGCAGGTTTGAACGGCGAAATCGGCATGGAAGACATATTGGTGTTCCCGATATTGCGCAACCTGACCGTCGTACGCGGTGTCGAGTGGCCGCAGAAGGTTATGGACTACCTGCTGCGCATGAGCGAAGCATCGGGCGTGCCGCTGTATTTCGACCGCGCCTTGTAATAACCGAATCCGCCGGATAAAACAAACGGAAAGGTCGTCTGAAAACTGTTTTCAGACGACCTTTCCGTTTGCGCCCGCCCTACCTTCCGGGAGTGAATGGAATCAGGCGGAACAAGCATGGCGAGAAATTGTTGATGTATGACCCCGAACAGATCGGGTGATACATCAATAATTCCTAGCTGTGCTTATTGTGCGGCAGGTGCAGAAGCAGCAGCTGCGGCTGCGCCTTCAGCGGCGCTGCGTTGATAGCCTTTGTCTTTCATACATGCATCGAACACGGCGCGGTCTTGGTTTGCACCGGAAGCTTGTTGACATTGAGCGATTGCCTCTTCAACGCTTACGCTAGGAGTTTTAGCTTCTTCAGTAGTTTTGCTGCTAGAGCAGGCACCCAGCATCAGGCTTGCAGCGGCAACGGCGATCAATAAAGTTTTCATGTCGTATATTCCTATTGTGATTGATGGTTTACAGCGCAAATTTGCGTCTGTCTCAAAACAGAGTCCCATTAGTACGATTTAGTTTCATTTACATATGAAAGGTTTTGATAAGTTTGAACTATGACAGTAAATGCCGTCAGGAAATGATAAGCGGTTTCAAAAATTTAAGAGACATAAACGCCGCTGGCATGGCAATGTAAAAAATCCCCTTTCCACTCCGGCAACACCGCCCAACCCCAACGCCCCGACCGCCTGCCGTTGGGCGGCGCAAGGGTTTTATGGCATAATCCCGCTTACCTTTCCATACCGCAGAGACCACATCCCCCCCTTCTGCGGTTTGCCGTAAACCGGCCGCATACTTTGCCGGCGGCATCCTACCGAACACACAATCAAAACATCCTCCCGTTTCAGACGACCCCATGCGGCATTCCGCATCCCGTCCGGACAGAAAGATACCGCCATGAATCCATTCGCCTCACTCGGGCTTGGCAGCGAAATCGTTTCCGCGCTGACCGAACAAGGTTACGAAAACCCGACGCCCATCCAAGCCGCCGCCATCCCCAAAGCACTTGCCGGCCACGACTTGCTCGCCGCCGCCCAAACCGGTACAGGCAAAACCGCCGCCTTTATGCTGCCCAGCCTGGAACGCCTCAAACGCTACGCCACTTCCAGTACATCGCCCGCGATGCACCCTGTGCGTATGCTCGTGTTGACCCCGACGCGCGAACTTGCCGACCAAATCGACCAAAACGTGCAGGGCTACATCAAAAACCTGCCGCTGCGGCATACCGTCCTTTTCGGCGGCGTCAACATGGACAAACAAACCGCCGACCTGCGCGCCGGCTGCGAAATCGTCGTCGCCACCGTCGGCAGGCTGCTTGACCACGTCAAACAGAAAAACATCAACTTAAACAAAGTCGAAATCGTCGTCCTCGACGAAGCCGACCGTATGCTGGATATGGGTTTCATCGACGACATCCGCAAAATCATGCAGATGCTGCCCAAGCCACGCCAAACCCTGCTCTTTTCCGCAACCTTTGCCCCGCCCATCCGCAAACTCGCCAAAGACTTCATGAATGCGCCCGAAATCGTCGAAGTCGCCGCGCAAAACACCACCAGCGCCAATGTCGAGCAGCACATCATCGCCGTTGACGCGCTCAAAAAACGCAACCTTTTAGAACGGCTGATTGTCGATTTGCAGATGAACCAAGTCATCGTATTCTGCAAAACCAAACAAAGCGTCGACCAAGTCACCCGCGACCTCGTACGCCGCAACCTTGCCGCCCAATCCATCCACGGCGACAAATCCCAGCAAAGCCGCCTCGAAACCCTCAACGCCTTCAAAGAAGGCAGCCTGCGCGTCCTCGTCGCCACCGACGTTGCCGCACGCGGTTTGGACATCGCCGAGCTACCCTTCGTCATCAACTACGAACTGCCGACCCAGCCCGAAGACTACGTCCACCGCATCGGACGCACCGGCAGGGCAGGCGCGGACGGCGTCGCCATTTCCCTGATGGACAAAACCGAACAGAAAATGTTTGAAGCCATCAAGGAGCTGACCGGCAACGACTTGGCAGTCGAACGCATCGAAGGTTTCGAGCCGAACTGGTGGGGAAGTGACGCCGACGGCGATGCCGCCGCAGACACCCAAGCCGCCCCAACCCGCAGCCGCGGCAGCGACAGAAACCGCTCCGAACGGAACAACCGCAGCGAACGCAATGACCGCAACGAGCGCGGCGACAAATCACCAAAAGCCGACAAAACCGATCCCGGCGCCGCCTGCGGCACCATCGCCGGACGCAGCCGCCGCAGCCGCAGGGAACGCCAACCCTGCGCCCTGCTGCAACCCAATTACGGCGCAAAATAAAGCCGGTTTCCCATAAAACCCGAAAGGTCGTCTGAAAAAGATTTCAGACGACCTTTTTATAGTGGATTAACAAAA
>NZ_KV800904.1:22961-45219 GCF_001810355.1 Neisseria sp. HMSC074B07
GAGAATCGTTCTCTTTGAACTAAGGCGAGGTAACACCGTCCTGGTTTAAAGTTAATCCACTCTATCCGCAGGCGAAGCCTTTTCAGACGACCTCACACGCCCAAATACCCTTCCCTGCTGGCAAGCCATCTTGCCAGATGCGCTTCGACGATTTCGGGGTTTTGTTCAATCAGCATCGGGGCGATTTCGCGCGCTTGTTCCAAGAGGTGCAGGTCTTCTTCGAGATTGGCGAAGCGCAGCATGGGAACGCCGCTTTGGCGCGCGCCGAGAAATTCGCCGGGGCCGCGGATGTTGAGGTCTTGGCGGGCGATTTCGAAGCCATCGGTGTGTTCGTAGATGACTTTCAGCCGCGCTTTGGCGAGTTCGCTCAAGGGTTCGGCAAACAGGAGGACGCACACGCTTTCTGCCGCGCCGCGCCCTACCCGTCCGCGTAATTGGTGAAGCTGCGCCAAGCCCATGCGCTCGGCGTGTTCGATCACCATCAGGGCGGCGTTGGGCACATCTACGCCGACTTCGATGACGGTGGTGGCAACCAAGACGTTCAGACGGCCTGCGGCAAACTGAGCCATGACTTCGGCTTTTTCGGCGGCTTTCATGCGCCCGTGTACCAAGCCGATGTTGAGTTCGGGCAAGGCTGCCTGAAGCTGCTCGAGGGTTTCGGTGGCGGTTTGCAGTTGCAGGGTTTCGCTTTCTTCAATCAGCGGGCAGACCCAGTACGCCTGCTGCCCTTTGCGGCAGATGTTGAGGACGAAGCCTTCGACTTCGGCGCGGCGGACGTTGTTGACGAGGCGGGTTTTAATCGGGGTACGCCCGGGCGGCAATTCGTCGATGACGGACACGTCCAAGTCGGCGAAGAAACTCATGGCGAGCGTGCGCGGGATGGGCGTGGCGGACATCATCAGCTGGTGGACGTCGCGCCCTTTGTTTTTGAGGGCGAGGCGTTGGGCGACGCCGAAGCGGTGTTGCTCGTCCACAATCACCAAGCCCAGATTTTGGAACTCGACGTCGTCTGAAAACAAGGCGTGTGTGCCGACGGCGATTTTGACGGTACCGTCGGCGAGTTTGGCTTTGGCTTCGTCTTTGGCTTTTTTGCGCTGGCTGCCGGAAAGCCAGACGACTTCGAGACCCAACGGCTCAAGCCATTGTTTGAACTTGATGAAATGCTGTTCGGCAAGGATTTCGGTCGGCGCCATCACGGCCGCCTGCGCGCCGGATTCAATGGCGGTCAGCGCGGACAAGGCGGCGACGATGGTTTTGCCGCTGCCGACATCGCCTTGCAGCAGGCGGTGCATCGGGTGGGTTTGCGCCATATCGCGGCGGATTTCGGACACGACCCTTTCTTGTGCATCGGTCAGGGCAAACGGCAAGGCGTGGCGCAGGGCTTGGGTCAATGTGCCGTCGCCGCCCAATGCCGCCGCCGTACCGCTGACGCGCTTCTGCCGCGCCAAGCGCATGGAAAGCTGTTGCGCCAAAAGTTCGTCGAATTTGAGCCGCTGCCATGCGGGCAGCGCGCCGTCGGAAAGCTGGTGGATGGTAAAGCTCGGCGGCGGCGAATGCAAAAGGCGCAGACTTTCGGCGAGGTGCGGCAGTTTCAGACGACCCAATAAGGCATCGGGCAAAGTATCGTGCAGCGGCGTAACGTCCAACGCCGTCTGAATGATGCGGCGCAGAGTGGGCTGGTTCAAACCGTTTACGGTCGGATAAATCGGCGTGAGGCTTTCCGCCAAACCGCTGCCCTCGGCATCGCGGATTTTGGGATGAATCATCTCGTCGCCGTAAAACCCGTGTTTGATTTCGCCCACGGCGCGGATACGTTTGCCGGCCGCCATCTGCTTCTGATGGCTGGCGTAAAAGTGGATGAAGCGCAGAAAAAGGACGCTGCCGGAATCGTCGGCGATTTGGACAATCAGCTGCTTGCGCGGTTTGAACGTTACTTCCTGATGAATGACCTCGCCCTCGACCTGACACGGCACGCCGATAGGCGCATCCTTAATCGGCATGATGTGCGTCTCGTCCTCGTAACGCAGCGGCAGATGCAAAACCAAATCCCATGCGGTGTTGAGGTTGAGTTTGTCGAGCTTCTTGGCGGAAACGTCGGTGATTTTGAGCTGTTTCTGGGTTTCGGGCGTCATCATGGCTTTGTCCTTTAATGGCGCGTATTTTAGCTGAAAATGTAGGAAGGGGTCGTCTGAAAGGACGTTCAGCACCAAGTTAATCCTTTATAATAGCGTGTTTTTCAGACGACCCCTGCCCCCGATTACTCCATGAATTATCTGCAAAATATCGCCACCCTCTATCAACTTGACCCCCTACCCTGCAGTCTGCCCGAAGCCGAAATCACCGCTGCCGAACAACGCCTAGGCATCCGTTTCCCCGCCATGTTGCGCGAATATCTGCTTACATTGGGCGGCAACGAGGCGGTCAATCAATCGTTTAATCGATTGTTGCCATTGGAAAAGATAGATTTTGACGGCGATTACCTGGTGTTGATAGAGGAAAACCAAGGCGTGTTTCTGTGCGGCATTGCCAAAGCCTATTTGGCGCAAGACAACCCGCCCATCCATATCGGCTTTTATACCGATGAAACCGACAGCTACGAATGGCAGCCGCACCTGCCCGACACCCGCACCCTACTGCTGGAACTGGCTTACACCAACGCCGCCATGGGTGGTCTGCACTACTGCGCCAACATCATGGACGAAGAATCGACAGATGCCCAAGCCGTACAGTTTATCCAACAAAACCGCACCGAAATCATAGAACTCCGCCAAGAAAACCAACGCTTCTACACCGACGGTTTTCACGAAATCATCCTGCTTTGCTTCACAAAAAACGGCAACGCAAACGGCGTATTTATCGGCACTGCCGACCAAAACCGCTTTGACACGCTGCTCGAACTGTTCGGCTGGGACAGTTGGCTCTACACTTCTTATGACGATGAAGATGACGAAGATGAAGAATGTGATGAGGAATAAACC
Source organism: Neisseria sp. HMSC074B07 (assembly GCF_001810355.1). Taxonomy (NCBI): domain Bacteria; kingdom Pseudomonadati; phylum Pseudomonadota; class Betaproteobacteria; order Neisseriales; family Neisseriaceae; genus Neisseria; species Neisseria sp. HMSC074B07. The sequence goes on from NZ_KV800904.1 coordinate 25,940, forward strand.
AGTGATATTTTTCAGACGACCTTTACCTGCAAACGGGGAAAACCCATGTCCGACATCCTGATTTACCAAACCGAAGACGGCCGCACCCAAGTAAACCTGCTGGTGCAGGAACACACCGTTTGGCTCAATCAAAGCCAACTTGCCGAACTTTTTGACACCTCCGTGCCAAACATCGCAACGCATATCAAAAATATATTGGAAGACAAAGAGTTGGATGAGAATTCAGTTATTAAGGATTTCTTAATAACTGCCGCAGACGGCAAGCAATACCAAGTCAAACATTATGGAAGGCAAAGGCACACTCAGCCACAAACAAATGGAAGCGTTTGCCGGCGAACAATACGGGCTGTTCAGGCAAAACCGTTTGGCACACATGGCGCGGCAGGCGGAAGCGGAAGATATTACCGAATTGGAAGTGTTGAAACAATAATATAGGCCACCTGAAAATATAAACACAATATGAAAGGTTTATGATGGATAAAGGAATAAATAAGGCTTTATTAAGACAAGTAATTCAAACTCTAGAGAGGGAAAGAATACTCAAATCCAACCTTAGCATTGAAGACTATAAGGTTCATTTCACTCAAATTATTTTAAAAAAAATGTCCCAATCAAATGATTGTTGGCTATCAATCTGCCCATTTAATTATCATTATATAGGTGAATCTTTTGAAAAAAGATTAAACTTTTTAGAAAAAAATTGGGATTCAGAAATATTAGATGATATATTCCTAATGTCAATTAGATTCTTACGAGAAGCTGAATTGACAATGAGGCGTCAGTACAAACAAAAGCTTTGGAACGATGATGATACGTATGAAAGGATTTGGGATTGGTTTAAATCATTAACAAATGATGACATTCACTACAACCAGAGATTTCAATTAAATTACATACAAAACGACTATTCGCTTATGCTGCTCAACGATTATTTAGGAAATAAATTATTTCAAGCATTCTTAAACCATGAAGAAAATATAAAAAAGATTGAGCAACAGTCCATTACTTTAAAAGAAACATCAAACAAAATACAGAAAAATTTTGACGAGGAAATGCAGAAAAGTGTTGACGAGAAACTGGAAAAAGTCGAACAGTTAAGTGATACATTAGAAAATCTAAAGCAGGGTTTTAATTTTGTTGCCTTATCTGATGGATTCAGCAGAATGCTTAATGAAAAGAAATCAAGTAAGAAATGGATTTTACGGCTTTTATTTCTTATTGCAGTAATTATTTCAGCAATCCCGACATATAAATTTTTTTCTGATGGAGGTATTAATTTAACTTGGCAGCAAATCGCAATAAGCGCGGGTTTGGAATTGGTCTTAATCTATTTCTTTCGCGTTGTCTTATTTCATTACCGTACTGTGCAAACCCAAATCATGCAGCTAGATTTGCGGCTGTCTCTTTGCCAATTTATCCAAAGCTATGCCGAATATGCCAAAGAAATCAAAACCAATGATAAAGATGCGCTAGATAAATTTGAAAATCTGATTTTTAGCAGCATCTTATCCAGCGATGAAAAAATCCCCAGCACATTTGACGGTTTGGAACAATTAAATAGTCTAATCAAACAGTTCAAACAATAATTTTCAGGTAGCCTACGTGCCCCCAAAGCAGCCTGCACCCATCAAAAGGACCCCCATGAACATCACCCAAATCCTCTCCAAAGAACTCTCCGCCACCGCCGCCCAAATCACCGCCGCCGTCGAGCTTTTAGACGACGGCGCGACCGTGCCGTTTATCGCCCGCTACCGCAAGGAAGCCACGGGCGGACTGGACGATACGCAACTGCGCCAACTTGCCGAGCGGCTGCAATACCTGCGCGAGTTGGAAGAGCGAAAAGCCGTTGTTTTAAAAAGCATTGAAGAGCAAGGCAAGCTTTCAGACGACCTCAGGGCGCAAATCGAAGCCGCCGACAACAAAACTGCGTTGGAAGACCTGTACCTGCCCTACAAGCCCAAACGCCGCACTAAGGCGCAAATCGCGCGCGAACACGGTTTGCAGCCGCTGGCGGACGTGTTGCTTGCCGAACAGCCGCAGGACGTGGAAGCCGCTGCGCAAGGCTACCTGAACGAAAACGTCCCCGACGCCAAAGCCGCGCTGGACGGCGCACGCGCGATTCTGATGGAGCAGTTTGCCGAAGACGCGGAACTCATCGGCACGCTGCGCGATAAGTTGTGGAACGAAGCCGAAATTCACGCGCAAGTCGTTGAAGGTAAAGAAACCGAAGGCGAAAAATTCAGCGATTATTTCGACCACCGCGAACCCGTGCGCACCATGCCCAGCCACCGCGCGTTGGCGGTTTTGCGCGGCCGCAACGAAGGCGTGTTGAACATCGCGCTCAAATATCAGCCCGACAACACGCCGATTACCCAGCAAAGCGAATACGCGCAAATCATCGCCCGACGCTTCAAGGTTTCAGACGGCCACAAATGGCTGCACGACACCGTGCGCCTGACTTGGCGCGCGAAAATCTTTCTGTCGCTGGAGCTTGAAGCCTTAGGTCGTCTGAAAGAAGCCGCCGACACCGACGCGATTACCGTGTTCGCCCGCAATCTTAAAGACTTGCTGCTCGCCGCGCCCGCCGGACGGCTGACGACTTTGGGACTCGACCCCGGCTACCGCAACGGCGTGAAATGCGCCGTGGTGGACGACACGGGCAAGCTGCTGGATACCGTCATTGTCTATTTACATCAAGAAAACAATATGTTGGCAACACTATCGCGCCTGATTAAGCAGCACGGCGTGAAGCTCATCGCCATCGGCAACGGCACTGCCAGCCGCGAAACCGACAAAATCGCGGGCGAACTGGTGCGCGGAATGCCAGAAATGGGGCTGCACAAAATCGTCGTTTCCGAAGCCGGCGCGTCGATTTATTCCGCGTCCGAACTGGCGGCGCGCGAGTTCCCCGATTTGGACGTTTCCCTGCGCGGCGCGGTGTCCATCGCCCGCAGGCTGCAAGACCCGCTCGCCGAGTTGGTCAAAATCGACCCCAAATCCATCGGCGTGGGGCAGTATCAGCACGACGTGAACCAAAGCCAGCTCGCCAAATCGCTGGACGCGGTGGTCGAAGACTGCGTAAACGCCGTCGGCGTGGACGTGAACACCGCCTCCGCCTCGCTTTTGGCGCGGATTTCCGGTTTGAATCAAACCCTTGCCCAAAACATTGTCGCCTACCGCGATGAAAACGGCGCGTTCGACAGCCGCAAAAAATTGCTGAAAGTACCGCGTTTGGGCGAAAAAACCTTCGAGCAGGCGGCAGGCTTTTTGCGGATTAACGGCGGCAAAGAGCCGCTGGACGCGAGCGCCGTCCACCCCGAAGCCTATCCCGTCGTCGCCAAAATGCTGGCGCAACAAGGTATTACCGCCGCCGAACTCATCGGCAACCGCGAGCGCGTGAAGCAAATCAAAGCGTCCGACTTCACCGATGAACGCTTCGGCCTGCCGACCATTCTGGACATCCTGTCCGAGCTGGAAAAACCCGGCCGTGACCCGCGCGGCGAATTTCAGACGGCATCATTCGCCGAAGGCATCCACGAAATCAGCGACTTGCAAGTCGGCATGATACTCGAAGGCGTGGTCTCCAACGTCGCCAACTTCGGCGCATTCGTGGACATCGGCGTCCATCAGGACGGCCTAGTGCACATCTCCGCCCTGTCCAATAAGTTCGTCCAAGACCCGCGCGAAGTCGTGAAAGCCGGCGACGTGGTGAAAGTGAAAGTGCTGGAAGTCGATGCCGCCAGAAAACGCATCGCGCTGACCATGCGCTTGGATGACGAGGCCGGCGGCGCAACCAAAGGCAACAGGTCGTCTGAAAGCAAACACTTCGAACGCCGCGACCGCAAACCCCAACGCAACGACCGCGCCCCGACCAATTCGGCGATGGCAGATGCGTTTGCGAAGTTGAAACGGTAACAGTAGTCTGAAGTGCTATTTAAAGTAAAACCGTTTTGAAACAAATAAATAAAATTAAATTGTAAAAAAAATCCCGTTTTTTTATCATATTGAAGCGATATAGCAAAAAAATGGGATTTTTTTATCAATTAACTGAAAACCTAAAATGTACTCGATCGAACAATTCCCTCCCGAAGCAGACCTCGAAACGGTCCCTGTCTTGAAAAAACTGAATTCCGCCCATCGTTATCTGGCTGAATTAAAAGGTATCTGCCGCAGCATTCCCAACCAAGGCATTCTGATTAACACGCTGTCTTTGCAGGAAGCCAAAGACAGTTCCGAAATCGAAAATATCATTACCACCCATGACGAACTGTTCCGTGCAGGAATATCAGCAAGCCAGTCTAGTCCTGCCATCAAAGAAGTGCAGAATTATGCTTCAGCACTGCATTGCGGCTTCGACCTTATCCAAAAACACGGAATGCTGACCAACAATCATATTTTGACAATACAAGCCGAGTTGGAAAAGAACCGTGCCGGATTCCGTAAACAGTCGGGGACGATGCTGAGAAACGACCGTACCGGCGAAACCGTCTATACGCCGCCGCAACATACGAATGACATCATTCGCCTGATGAGCAGATTGGAAGTATTTATCAACGACGACAACACGGAAAAACCTATCGATCCGCTGATCCGCATGGCGCTGCTCCACCACCAGTTTGAAAGCATTCACCCGTTTTACGACGGCAACGGCAGAACAGGCAGGATTATCAATGTGCTGTATCTGGTTTTAACCGGATTGCTGGATATTCCCGTCTTATACCTCAGCCGCTATCTGGTGCGGAACAAAAGCGAATATTACCGCCTGCTGCAACATGTACGCGATACGGGTGAATGGGAAGGCTGGTTGCTGTATATGCTGGAAGCCGTGGAACAAACCGCCAAGGACGGCATCGATACCGTGCAGCACATCCATCAAGCTATGCTGGACTACAAACACCGCATCAGGCAAAACTTCAGCTTCTACAGCCAAGACCTGATTAACCACCTGTTCAACCATCCCTACACAAAAATCGATTTCCTGATGAAAACGCTGAACGTTTCCCGCCCCAGTGCCGCCAAATATCTGAACGAACTGACGGAAGGCGGATTCCTGCATAAAGAAAACATAGGCAGAAGCAACTACTATATTAATATCGCGCTGATGGATATTTTATTACCAACCAATTGATAAAATTAGAAATTTATTTAAATATTAAATCAATATATTACTTATCTCATACCCGCTGGTTTACCCATACAAACAGGCGTATAGTTCCAAATATTACAAATCCATCATCACAACCCAAGGAGTCCAAACCATGAAACCTGTTTTGTTTGCCGCGTTGATTTCCTGTTTTTCCGTTGCTGCGTATGCGGCTTGTACCGACAGCCAGCAGCAATGTGTGATTTATAAAAACGGTAATGTCGCGGCTGAAGGCGGCTGTTCGGTCAACAAGTGTCAGAATGCCGATGCGCAGGTGTTGAAATGGAAGCTGAAAAACGGCAAGGGCGTAACCGTCGAAATTGGGAAAAACGGCAAGGTTTTGGTGAACAAAAAACCGGGAGCTAAGGCGAACAACAGCAACGCGGCGGGCATGGGCTTGACGTGTTATGCCGCCGATGCGGACAAACGTGAGCAGTTTTGCTCGACCAATTATTAATGCAGGATTGGCATGAAAAAGGTCGTCTGAAACCTGAAGCGGTTTTCAGACGACCTTTTGTTTGAGCGTATCGTTATCAGCGTTTGACGCCGCTGAGCCTTGCCCAGCCTTCGTCGATTTCGGCGGGTTCGATGTTGAACCATTGGCGGTAAATGTCGCTGAGTTCTTCGACTTGTTCGTCCAGCAGACCGGATAACACGATGCGTCCGCCTTGTTTGGTGCGGGCGGCGAGCATTTCGCCGAGCATGCGAAGGGGGTTGGCGAGAATGTTGGCGACGACGATGTCGAATTGTCCTTGCGGCAAACCGTCGGGCAGGTAGAACTGTGCATCGACGTTGTTTTGTGCGGCGTTGTCCTTGCTGGCGCAGATGGCTTGTTCGTCAATATCGACGCCGACGGCAGAACCTGCGCCGAGCTTGAGGGCGGCGATGGTCAGGATGCCTGAGCCGCAGCCGTAGTCGAGGACGCTTTCGCCGCCTTTGAGTTGTGTGTCCAGCCACTTGAGGCAGAGGCGGGTGGTCGGATGGCTGCCAGTACCGAAGGCAAGGCCGGGGTCGAGCTGGAGGTTGACGGCGTTGCTGTTGGGCGCTTCGTGCCAAGAGGGGGTAATCCACAGGCGTTCGGAAATTTGGATGGGGTCGAACTGCGCTTGGGTCAGGCGCACCCAGTCTTGGTCGGCGAGAATTTCGCTGGTGTATGCCAAGTCTTTCAACCCGCATTCTTGGCTGGCGGCTTGAATCATGGCTGCGGCATCGTCGTTTTCGCCGAACAGGGCGATGACTTTGCTTTGCTGCCAGATTTGTTCGGTCGGCATGCCGGGTTCGCCGAAGATGGCTTGTTCGTTTTCGGTGCCTGCGTAGGCGTCTTCGATGGCGGCGGAGAGTGCGCCGTGTTCCATCAGGGCGTCAGCGAGGCATTCGGCGACGGCGTCGTTGACGTTGATGGTGATTTGTTGATAGGACATGATGGGCTTTCTCGGTGGGGTCGTCTGAAATTAGGAAACGACGGTCAAATACGCAATTTTGGTTGTTTGCGGTATGTTTCGGCTATTGGCGTAACAGTGTGATTGAATCGTTTTTCTGCCTGAACACGTTTTTTTCTTGCGTGAAATGGCGGCTGACAGGCTTACTCAGTCATAATTATAGGCTTGTCGGCAATCTCTGAGTACACCCGAAGTCAGGTTTCAACCTGTCTGAAAAAAGGTCGTCTGAAAGCCATATGGTTTTTCAGACGACCTTCGACTATCCAAACGGGACGGTTTTATTTGTCCTGTTTGGCTTTGCGTTCTTCCAGCCAGTGTTCCAGATAGTGGATGCTGACGCCGCCTTTTTCAAAACCGGGGTCGCTGAACAAATCGCGGTGCAGCGGGGTATTGGTTTTGATGCCGGTTACGGCAAGCTCGGCGAGGGCGACGCGCATTTTTGCCATTGCCTGCTCGCGGGTTTTGCCGATGACGCAGACTTTACCGATCAGGCTGTCGTAGTACGGCGGGATGCGGTAGCCTTGGTAAATGTGGCTGTCCACGCGGACGCCGAAGCCGCCGGGCAGGTGGCAGCTTTCAATCAGACCGGGACTGGGGATGAAGTTGTACGGGTCTTCCGCATTGATGCGGCACTCGAAAGCATGGCCTTCGATGTGGATGTCTTTTTGCTTGTATTGCAAAGGCAGGCCGCCGGCAATGCGGATTTGTTCCTGTACGATGTCCACGCCGGTAATCAGCTCGGTAACGGGGTGTTCGACTTGGACGCGGGTGTTCATTTCGATAAAGAAGAACTCGCCGTTTTCATACAGGAATTCAAACGTACCTGCGCCGCGGTAGCCGATACGTTTGCAGGCATCGGTACAGGCTTTGCCGATTTTTTCGCGGGCTTTTTCGTCGATGAAGGGCGCGGGTGCTTCTTCGATGACTTTTTGGTGGCGGCGCTGCATGGAGCAATCGCGCTCGGCAAGGTAGATGGCGTTGCCGTGTTCGTCGGCGAGCACTTGGATTTCGACGTGGCGCGGGCGTTGCAGGTAGCGTTCCATATAGACCATCGGGTTGCCGAACGCCGCGCCTGCTTCGGCTTTGGTCATTTCGACGGATTTGATGAGGTCTTCTTTTTTCTCGACCACGCGCATACCGCGTCCGCCGCCGCCACCCGATGCTTTGATAATCACGGGATAACCGACTTTATCGGCGGTTTTGAGGATTTCAGTGGGATCGTCGGACAGCGCGCCGTCCGAACCGGGAACGCAGGGCACGCCCGCTTCAATCATTGCGTGTTTGGCGGAAACTTTGTCGCCCATCAGGCGGATGGTTTCGGCTTTGGGGCCGATGAAGATGAAGCCGGACTGTTCGACCTGTTCGGCAAAATTGGCGTTTTCGGCAAGGAAGCCGTAGCCCGGGTGGATGGCATCCGCGCCGGTAACTTCTGCGGCGGCGATGATGGCGGGAATATTGAGATAGCTTTGTGCGGAAGCGGCAGGGCCGATGCACACGGATTCGTCGGCAAGTTTGACGTGCAGACTGTCTTTGTCGGCTTCGGAATGCACGGCGACGGTGGCGATGCCCATTTCACGGCAGGCTCGCAGGACGCGCAGCGCGATTTCGCCTCGGTTGGCGATTAATACTTTTTTCAGCATGATGACCTTTCCTGTGGTTTCAGACGACCTGCTTGTTACCTTTTGCCCAACGCATTGCGGATTTTTTCATCGGTCTTGTATTGGCTCAACGCGTACACCGCCCACATGGCGGCAGGAATCCAGCCGATTAAGGTGATTTGGAGAATCAGGCAGATGATGCCCGCAATCGGACGGCCGATGGTGAAGAATACGGCGAAAGGCAGGAAGATGGCTAACAACAGGCGCATGGTGGAAATCCTGAGTTGGAAAGCATTTCAGACGACCTGCCCGCAATCCGGAAGGTCGTCTGAAAACGAATTATTCGATGATGAAGAGCGGCTCGCCAAATTCCACAGGCGTACCGTTTTCCACCAGAATTTCTTTAACCGTGCCGGATTTTTCGGCTTCGATTTCGTTCATCAACTTCATCGCTTCGATGATACACAATGTATCGCCGGCTTTGACTTGCTGACCAACTTCGACGAAAGCGGCGGCATTCGGGCCGGGCGCGCGGTAGAACGTACCGACCATAGGCGATTTTTGCGCGTTAGACAGGTCACGGGCGGCAGGCGCTGCGGGAGCGGGTGCTGCTGCGGCGGCGGGCGCAGGGGCAGGCACCGCTACTTGGGCGGGTGCTGCATAAACGGGAGCCGGAGCGGCGGTGGCGCGGGTGATGCGGACTTTTTCCTCGCCTTCGGTCACTTCGATTTCGGCGATACCTGATTCTTCTACTAAATCAATCAGTTTTTTTAATTTGCGCAAATCCATTTTCGTTCCTTTACGATACGGCCCAAATGTCGTGAAGCGGCCGTGTTTGTTGCGTGATATTTCAGAAAACAACCGGCCTGCGGCAACGGCGCAAGCCGGACGGTATTGGGTTGCATAAAGGGCATTCGCAGGAGCAGAAACCCCGTAAATGAATTTGACTATTTTCCCGAACTTGCCGACAAATGTCTAGCAAAATCTCGAAAAAAGGCGGTTTTTGAACAAAACGGGCAGATTCGGAAAATTCGTCCGAATGCGTATTTCTTCAACGAGTGTTTATTCTAATTTATTGGTTTATGAAGGGAAAAGGTCGTCTGAAAAAAGCCAAAGTGCGTATAATGACCGCCTGACAAGATTTGTAAGCATCAAAATAAGATTATGGACATTTCCGATTTCGATTTCACTCTGCCCGACCGATTAATTGCCCAGCACCCGCCCGAAGTGCGCGGTAGCAGCCGTCTTTTGGTCGCGCTGCCCGATATGCCGCTGCAAGACCGCGTGTTCGGCGATTTGCCTGATTATATTGAGGCGGGCGACGTTTTAGTGTTCAACAACACCAAAGTCATGAAAGCGCGGCTGTTCGGACAAAAAGAGAGCGGCGGCAAAATCGAGGCCTTGATAGAGCGCGTTTTGGACAATCACACCGCACTGGCGCACATCCGTTCGTCCAAATCGCCCAAACCCGGCACGAAGCTGATTTTCGAAGGCGATATTTGTGCCGTCATGGTGGAGCGGGCGGACGAACTGTTCTGCCTGCGCTTTGAAGGAGGGCAAACCGTTTACGAGCTGCTGGAGCAAAACGGCCATTTGCCGCTGCCGCCCTATATCGAACGCGCTGCCGGCGCAGATGACGACACGCGCTATCAAACCGTCTATGCCAAACATCAGGGCGCGGTCGCGGCGCCGACGGCAGGTTTGCATTTTACAGACGAGCTTTTAGGTCGTCTGAAAGCCAAAGGCGTGGAAACAGCGGAAGTCACCCTGCACGTCGGCGCGGGAACGTTCCAACCCGTGCGCGTGGACAAAATCGAAGAACACAAAATGCACAGCGAATGGTTTGACGTACCGCCCGAAACCGTCGCCGCCATCGAAGCCGCCCATGCGCGCGGAAACAAGGTTTGGGCAGTCGGCACCACTTCCATGCGCGCCCTCGAATCCGCCGCGCGCGAGACAGGTCGTCTGAAAGCGGGACAGGGCGACACCGATATTTTTATCACGCCGGGCTACCGCTTCCGCGTCATCGACCGCCTGATTACCAACTTCCACCTACCCAAATCCACGCTTCTGATGCTCGTCAGCGCGTTTTCGGGCATGGAACACATCCGCGCGGTGTACCGCCATGCGGTCGAACATGAATACCGTTTTTTCAGCTACGGGGACGCGATGGTTTTGGGGCGCTCGGAACCTTAAAAATCTCTGAAGAAAAACGTCGTCTGAAAACGATTCAGACGACGTTTTTTTTGGGAAGGTTTATAAAGTGGGCAATCTGCAATACATAAAAACCGATTATGCCCAATCCGCCCCACCCTGTTCATATATGCGATTCAAACCTCTGCCGGTTGAAAACCAAATCAAATTCATAGCCTTCCAGCACTTCCCTGATTTGCTTAACTTCTTCGGGCATCAGCACGACTTCTGTATATTGTGAAATATATTCGGCAAAATCAGAGTCTTCCGTAACATTGTCCGGCATCATGGTTTGAAATTGGCAATTACCCGGAAAAACCACCACCGAAGAAAACGCCCGCGTCGGCAGGTGGAGCTTCTCGGACAAAATCCGAATGTATTGCTGGTTTTTCAACAAAGGGTTGGGAAACAGCGTCTTGCTTTTGTGAAACTTCTGCGTCCACATCCCATTGCCGTCGTCACCCCAAATCCTGCCCTGATAATTCGGCGTGGCAACCACGAAAATCCCGAAACAGGACACATAAACATAATCAATCTGTTCATGCTGCCCGTCCCGATAAATATCCAAGCCGCGAAACTCATGATAGACAGATTCGTCCAAGCTGCAATCCGCACGGACATTGACGGCGAAACGGCTGATAAATTGTTTGACAGGCGTATTTTTAGACAGGCAGGTTGCCAGCACAAATGCCGCTGCACAGCCCGTCAGCACAAGACCGCCTGAAGACAGAAAGTCGGTATCCATAAATGATATTTTCCCGCAAATACTGCCGCTCCCGCATGAACAGCACTCCCCATACCCCATACAGACGGCAAAAATGTTATTTTTTATAATGTATTAGCTTATTTATAATGCTAATGTAATTTTTTATGATTATAACGCAATTTATATTATTTACAATAAAAAATACCATTTGTATAAAATTTACACCGCTTATCATTTTTTGAATCAGTCATTCTTCAGACTGACATTGCCTGACCGTTTCCATCCCTTCACTTTCCAAATCCAAAAAATCTCCTGATTATTCAATCTCAAGCATTCATCATAAATTAATCCAAAACCGACGCGCAAATCTTCAAAAACCTAATCCCGCTACAAAAATAATCTGTGATATCAATCCGCCACACCTCTTTAAGTGTCGGCAAAATATCACACTCCCCGACAGCCCTTCCCTGCCTCTGTTTTCAGACGACCCCAATAATATTTCCAACCTCCCGACACAGTTCCCAAATACGACACCGCCGATAACACTTTGTATAGAAATAGTTTCTTTAGTTTTTATAAACACAAAAATAAAATGAGAACCTTTATCCACATTCCAAAAACATATTCACCCGATTCGGTTACTTTCTCAAAAGCCGGCGAAACAACAATTATTTACGATAAATTTTAACGGACATACTCCTTTTTCACGCTGCTTGCTTTATACTTACCCGATATAAACGGTTGAATTTACGGATAAACGCAAAAAGAATCAAACTCATTTTGCCCTACCGTTTCAGCCCCTAAAAACCAATCTTATTGATAAAGAAAGCCTCACTATGGAAACCAAACGTCTCTCTTCCCTTCTCAAACTCATCGCCAACCCCGACCGCATGACCATTTTGTTCATGCTGATGGACAGCGAACGCAGCATCGCCGAATTATCCGAAGCGCTCGGACAGCCTGCGACCGCCGTTTCCAACCATCTCGCGCGCCTGCGCTCCGAAGGTCTGATCGATTTTACCCGCTACCACCGCATCATCGAATACCGGCTGGTATCCGAAGAAGCTGCCGTCATCCTCGATACGTTGCGCAATTTGGAAAACCGTAAAGCCGCCTGAAGGCTGTTGAGCCTTGTTTTCTCAAACGGATTTTTGTTTCAAAACCGGCAGCCGCCGAAATCCCCTGATGTTACAATAGCGTCCCGTTTACCCAACAAAAGCGGTTTTCATGAACCGCTTTTGTTTTGTCCTTATTCTGCCCGATAAGCCCGAAATGCTTTTCAGACGACCCTCACACACGGAATCCGCATGAAAATCACCACTTGGAACGTCAATTCCCTCAACGTGCGCCTGCCGCAGGTGCAAAACTGGCTTGCCGACCATCAGCCCGATGTCCTCGTCTTGCAAGAACTCAAGCTCGACCAAGACAAATTTCCCGCCGCCGCCCTGCAAATGATGGGCTGGCACAGCGTTTGGAGCGGACAAAAAACCTACAACGGCGTCGCCATCATCAGCCGCAGCGAACCGCAAGACGTGCACGTCGGTCTACCCACTCTGCCCGACGACCCGCAACGCCGCGTCATCGCCGCAACCGTCAACGGCGTGCGCGTCATCAATGTCTATTGCGTCAACGGCGAAGCCATCGACAGCCCGAAATTCCAATATAAAGAACAATGGTTTGCCGCATTAACCGAATTTGTCCGCGACGAAATGACGCGCCACGAAAAACTGGTCTTGCTCGGCGACTTTAATATCGCGCCTACCGATGCCGACTGCTACGACCCCGAAAAATGGCATGAAAAAATCCACTGCTCATCCATCGAGAGACAGTGGTTCAAAAATCTGCTGGATCTGGGCTTGACCGACAGCCTGCGCCAAATCCACCCCGAAGGCGCGTTTTACACTTGGTTTGACTATCGCGGCGCGATGTTCCAACGCAAGCTCGGACTGCGCATCGACCACCAGCTCATCAGCCCCGCCCTGTCTGCCGTATTGAAAGACGTTTATGTCGATTTGGACGCGCGCGCGCAAGAACGCCCCAGCGACCATGCGCCGGTCGTGGCTGAATTTGATTTGTAAGGCGCAATCTTTAAAAAAGGTCGTCTGAAAACCTCATTTTGGGGTTTTCAGACGACCTTTTGCTATTCGCTTCTGACTCGAAGCCGACTCTATAGTGGATTAAATTTAAATCAGGACAAGGCCGACGAAGCCGCACAGTACAGACAGTACAGCAAGGCAAGGCAACGCCGTACTGGTTTAAAGTTAAGCCACTATATATCTTGCCGCTATTCCAACGTTCCACCCACTACCCGCGCGCCCAAAGCTTCCTTCAAAGGCAAAGCGTTCAAGCGTTGCAAGGTCGTCTGAAATTCGGCGAACGGTATCGGTTCCGAACCGAAACGATGCATATGCAGGGTATCTTGCTGACAGTCAATCAACTCGATGCCCAATCCGGCAAGAAACGGGACGGCTCGCGCGAAGGCGATTTTGGAGGCATCCGGCTCAAGGGCGAACATGGATTCTCCGTAAAACACCCGTCCGATTTGTACGCCGTAAAAGCCGCCCGCCAGTTTCAGACGACCTGCTTCATCTGGATAGAAACATTCAAACGAATGCGCGTGACCCAAACGGTGCAGCTCGGTATAAGCGGCTTGGAATTCGGGAACAATCCATGTGCCGTCCTGACCGGGGCGCGGAAAGGCGGCGCAATGCGCAATGACGGTTTCGAAGCATTGGTTGACCGTTACCCGATAGGGTTTATTGCGCAAGGTTTTCGCCAACGAACGCCCGATATGCAGATTTTCAGGAACGATGACGGCGCGCGGATCTATGGTGTGCCAAAAAAACCAGCCGTCTTCGCTGAACCACGGGAAAATCCCCTGCCGATACGCCGACAGCAGCCGTCCCGTGTCCAAATCGCGGCTGATACCGACCACGCCGTCGCATTCTTCCAGCGCGTAAAACGGGTCGGGGAAAGTGTAATCATTAGGGTAAAGCAAGGGGATACTCATTAAAAATCCTAAGGTATAGTGGATTAACTTTAAATCGGTACGGCGTTGCCTCGCCTTGTCCTGATTTCAATTTAATCCACTATATTATTCTGATTTGCAGCGGCATGATGTTCATGTTCCGCAAAAAATTTCAGACGACCCCAAATTCTCATCCGAGGTCGTCTGAACATCAAACATCTTTTAAAACGGGAATCAGCGTTTGCTCTTCGCTTGGCATTCGCCGCACACGCCGTACATATAAAGCGCGTGGTCAACGATGCGGTAGCCGTTTTCTTCCGCGATTTTGTCTTGCAAGGCTTCGATTTCAGGATTGTGGAATTCCGTTACCTCGCCGCATTTCACGCAGACGATATGGTCGTGGTGGTCGCCTTTGTCCAATTCGTAAACCGCCTTGCCGGTTTCAAAATGGTGGCGCTGCAAAATGCCTGCCTGCTCGAACTGGGTCAACACGCGGTAAATCGTCGCTACGCCGATTTCCACACCCTCTTCCAGCAAAATACGGTACACATCTTCGGCACTCAAATGCTCTTCAGCATGCGACTCAAACAAATCCAAGATTTTCAAACGCGGACCGGTAACCTTCAAACCGCTGTCTTTCAATTGCGCAATATTGCTGAATTTTTCCATAATATTCAATATCCCTGTGAAGTAATAGACGTTATAATACGCAATTTCAGCCCGCTTGCCCACTATTACGCCATAGCGGTTTGCAATAAAACCACAAGTTTTGTTTGCATACAAACGATAGCCGGCTGAAATTATAATCAAAGAGATGATTATCGTTTGCTTTTCAAAAAATTCAAGCAATGATACCCTTCCACCCGAATTCGAACAGAAAGGCATATCCGTGAACAAACCCCTCTGTCTTGCCCTCGTCGCCCTCATCGGACTTTCCGCATGCAGCGCCGAACGCGTTTCCCTGTTCCCCTCCTACAAACTCAAAGTCATCCAAGGCAACGAACTTGATCCCCGCGCCGTCGTCTCCCTTCAAGCAGGCATGAGCCGCGACCAAGTCCAACTCCTGCTCGGCACCCCGCTGCTGCGCGACGCATTCCATGCCGACCGTTGGGACTACACCTTCAATACCAGCCGCAACGGCATCATCAAAGACCGCAGCAACCTCACCGTTTATTTTGAAAACGACGTCCTTGTCCGCGCAGAAGGCGATGCCATCCAAAAATCCATCGAAACCCTCCAAGCCGAACAAAAAGCAGCCCAAACTGCACAATAATCATTAAGGAAACCGCATGAGCGCATTGAAAATCGCCATCGCCGGCGTCAACGGCCGCATGGGGCGCGTACTGGTTGAAGCCGTCAACAACCATCCCGACACCGTCCTCTCCGGCGCACTCGAACATTCAGGCTCCGAAGTCTTAGGCTTGGATGCAGGTTTCGCCTCCGGCATCAAAACCGGCATCGCCATTTCAGACGACGTTGACGCCGTCCTCGCCCAAAGCGACGTACTCATCGACTTCACCCGCCCCGAGCCGACCCTCAAACACCTGCAAAAATGCGTTGAAAAAGGCGTCAACATCATCATCGGCACCACCGGCTTCGACGACGCAGGCAAAGCCGCCATCCGAGCCGCAGGCGAAAAAACAGGCGTCGTCTTCGCCGCCAACTTCAGCGTCGGCGTCAACCTCACCTTCCACATCCTCGACACCGTCGCCCGCGTCCTCAACGAAGGCTACGACATCGAAATCATCGAAGGCCACCACCGCCACAAAGTCGACGCACCCAGCGGCACCGCCCTGCGCATGGGCGAAGTCATCGCCGACGCGCTCGGCCGCGACCTCAAACAATGCGCCGTTTACGGCCGCGAAGGCCACACCGGCCCGCGCGATCCGTCCACCATCGGCTTTGCCACCGTCCGCGCAGGCGACATCGTCGGCGACCACACCGCCCTCTTCGCCACCGACGGCGAACGCGTCGAAATCACCCACAAAGCCAGCAGCCGCATGACCTTCGCCGCCGGCGCCGTCCGCGCCGCAGTTTGGGTCAACGGCAAAACAGGTTTATACGATATGCAGGACGTTTTGGGATTGAAAAACCGCTAAAGCCGTTTTCATCCGCATGACACAAAAAGGTCGTCTGAAAAATGTTTTTCAGACGACCTTTTGATTATTGATTGAAGACTGAACCGACCACCGCAGCTTATTGCTTACGCCTATCCCACCAAGCGAATAAGTTGCCCAAGACGGTTCCTGATACGGAGTGCCAGACGCAGGCGACGGCGGTGGCGACGGCGGATTCGGCGTTACCCGGGAAGAATTTGGCGCTCAGACCCGTGGCTAGACCGGCGTTTTGTACGCCGACTTCGATAGCGATGGTACGTTTTTTGGCGGTGTTCATACCGGTTAGCGCGCCGCTGTAATAGCCGAGGATGTAGCCGCCGATATTGTGTGCGGCAATGGCGAGCACCATAACTAAGGCAGATTCGGCAAAACGGTGGCCGTGGACGGCGGCAACACCGCCGACAATACAGGCAAAGGCGGCAACGGCAACGGCGGGCATGATGGCGCGAACATCTTCAAACCAGTGTTTTTTGTGCAGCAACATATTGGCGGCAGAGCCGATAACGACAGGCAACAGGGTAACGAGCAACATAAACTTGAACATGCCCCAGCCGTCCATTTCGACGGTTTGTCCCACGAGGTAAGTCATCCACAGCGGCGTCATAACGGGGGCGAGGACGGTAGAGACGGTGGTCATGCCGACTGAGAAGGCAACATCGCCTTTGGCAAGGAAACTCATGATGTTGGACGAAACCCCGCCCGGGCAAGTACCGACCAAAACCAGACCCAGCGTCAATCCGGGCGAAAGGTTGAAGGCTTTGGCGATACCGATGGCGAGCAGCGGCATAATGGTGTATTGGGCAACTGCGCCGATGAAAATATCGAGCGGGCGTTTAGCCAAAATTTGATAGTCTTCTTTGCCTAGAGTCATGCCCATGCTGAGCATAATGATGCCGAGTACGACGACTTGCGTATCGCCTTTTACCCATGAAAAAGTCGCGGGCTCGATAAAGGCGACGATAGAAGCAAGGACGATAATCAGGGCGGTAAATCGGGTCATTTGCCGGCTGACGGCGGTCAGAAAGTTCATAGTTTGCTCCTTTGTAGGTTGTTATGTATGACAGCGATTGCCATAATTTAACGGATATTAACTTTTCTATGCAACTCTGGCAACGATAGCGGAAACAATCGGCAATTGAATAAATAAATGAATAGTCAGCACTATATTGCTGCTTGTCTCTTACTGACAGAATCTAAATTTTCAGACGACCCCATCCAGATACCAAGCAGCTCTTTGACACATATTGCGGCAATTCACGCCCTCTCATTTGTTTTTAAACCATTACAGTAGGCAATCCCGCCCTGCTACGCAGGATTTGTTACAATGTGCCTTTCTTTTTGTACTGCTCATCCATTATGACTGATTCCCAACCAAGCACTATGCAGCGGATTTTTTCGCGCAATATGTTGATTTGTATTTTTACGGGCTTCACATCGGGGTTGCCGCTTTATTTCCTGATTAACCTGATTCCTGCTTGGCTGCGCACCGAAAACATCGACCTGAAAACCATCGGTCTGATGTCTTTAATCGGTCTGCCGTTTACTTGGAAATTTATCTGGTCGCCCGTAATGGATGCCGTGCGCCCGCCCTTTCTCGGCCGCCGACGCGGTTGGATGCTGGTTACGCAAATCGGTCTGCTGCTGACCCTTGCTGCTTACGCATTCCTCAATCCGCACCAACACCTGCCCATCATCGTCGGCCTCTCCGTTGCCGTTGCTTTTTTTTCCGCCAGTCAGGATATCGTACTGGACGCCTTCCGCCGAGAAATCCTATCGGACAAAGAACTGGGTCTAGGCAACTCCATCCATGTCAATGCCTACCGCGTCGCCGCCCTCGTTCCCGGCTCGTTGAGCCTGATTTTGGCCGACATTATGCCGTGGAACAGCGTCTTCCTCATTACCTCCCTATTCATGCTGCCCGGTCTATTGATGACGCTGCTTCTTGCCCAAGAACCAAACATGCCGCCCACTGCACCGCGAACGCTGACTCAAACCGTAGTTGAACCGTTTCAAGAATTTTTCTCTCGCAAAGGCACAAAACAAGCCATCTTGGTGCTGTTATTCATCTTCCTGTACAAACTCGGCGACAGCATGGCCACTGCACTGGCTACTCCGTTTTATCTCGACATGGGTTTCAGCAAAACCGACATCGGTCTGATTGCCAAAAACGCCGGTCTCTGGCCCGCCGTCATCGCCGGCATACTCGGCGGTATCTGGATGCTGAAACTCGGCGTCAACAAAGCCCTGTGGCTCTTCGGCGTCGTACAGCTCGTTACTATCCTGGGCTTTGCCTGGCTGGCCGGCTTCGGCAAATTCGGTATCATTACCCTGACCGAAAAAACAATGCTCGCAGGCATTATCAGCGCGGAGGCATTCGGTGTCGGATTGGGTACTGCCGCCTTTGTAGCCTACATGGCGCGCGAAACCAATCCAGCCTTTACCGCCACCCAACTTGCTCTGTTTACCAGTCTATCCGCCGTACCGCGCACGTTTATGAACGCATCAGCAGGTTTTCTGATTGAAAAGATGGGCTACGTCAATTTCTTCTGGCTGTGTTTTATATTGGGGATTCCTGGGATGTTGCTGCTATTTAAAGTTGCGCCTTGGAACGGAGATAAAAAAGGACAATCTGCTTAAATATGCCACCAAAACCACGAGGTCGTCTGAAAACCAATGTATCCGGTTTCAGACGACCTTTTTTACAACGATGCAAATCAAGAATAGAGAAAACAGTCAAGCAAATATAGTGGATTAACTTTAAACCGGTACGGCGTTGCCTCGCCTTGGCTCAAAGAGACATTCTCTAAGGTGCTGAAGCACCAAGTGAATCGGTTTCTGTACTGTCTGTACTGTCTTGCGGTTTCATCGCCTTGTCCTGATTTAGTTAAGCCACTATACAAGACGGCAAACCGCAGATATGCTGGACTGTCGTAGATTCAAATACAAACAAGCTACGAGCTGCCATTTCTACACAGATATTTCCACTTCAGTTTACCCTTGCCCAACTTTCTCCATAACGCTACCGCCCTTCTGCAAATAGTTTTTAGTTTTGCTTGATACCCGCCGTCTTATATCGACAATATGAGACCTTTGCAAAAAAGCCCTCCTCCCGACAA
>NZ_KV800905.1:0-17479 GCF_001810355.1 Neisseria sp. HMSC074B07
TTCGATATACAAGGTCGGATTCTTGAATCCGACAAAATATCCAATGTTCCGTTTTTCTGGTTTCAGGTATCAAAACGCGTCGGATTCAAGAATCCGACCTACATTTTTCAGACGACCCCTCAACCCTTTGCTCCCGAACGCCTGCTCAACGCCCACTGCATCACGTTCAGCGAAAACAGAATCACAAACGAAACCAGCAGCATAAACAACGCCACCGCCGACGCGCCCTGTACGTCGAACTGTTCCAGCTTGCCCGTAATAATCAGCGGCAGGATTTCGGAAACCATCGGAATGTTGCCCGCGATAAAAATCACCGAGCCGTATTCCCCCGTTGCCCGTGCGAACATCATGCCCGCGCCGGTTAAGAGCGCCGGCGTGATTTCCGGCAGCAGCACGCGGCGGAACGTCGTGAAACGGTTTGCCCCCAAAGTCGCCGCCGCTTCCTCATATTCGCCCGACAATTCCTCCAATACCGGCTGCACGGCGCGGACGATAAAGGGCAGGCTGACGACGACCAGCGCAATCCAAATGCCGACGGGCGTAAACGCGATTTTGATGCCCAAAGGCTCGAAAAAACGGCCTATCCAACCGTTGGGCGCATACAGGGTCGCCAACGCGATGCCCGTAACCGCCGTTGGCAGCGCAAACGGCAAATCGACCAGCGCGTTCACCAGCCCCTTGAGCGGAAATTCATAGCGCACCAACACCCACGCCACCAGCGTGCCGAACACGACATTGGTCAGCATCGCATAAAACGACATCCGCAAACTCAGCCACACCGCCGCCAACACGTTCGGCTCGGCAATTGTGTTCCAAAAGCCTCCCCAGCCGATTTCCGCCGCCTTCGCCGCCATCATCGCAAACGGCAAAACCACCAGAAGCGACAGGCACAATACGGTCAGGCCGAGGCTGATTTTGAAGCCGGGCAGTACGCTGGGCGTTTTGAGTAATAACATGGTCGCTCGGAAGGGAAAAAGAAGATGCTGCCACTTTAACGGGGTCGTCTGAAAAACGGAAAGAATGGTTTGTTTGTTGCAAAGATGATTTTGTTATATATGTCGGATTGCCGTTTGGGGCTTTCAGACGACCTGTTATAATCTGCGCCTCTTTTTGGTTCGTCTGCATTCCCCATGAAACTCAACCCCCAACAGCAAGCCGCCGTCAAATACCTCGGCGGGCCTCTGCTCGTGCTTGCCGGCGCCGGCAGCGGCAAAACCGGCGTGATTACGCAAAAAATCAAACATTTGATTGTCAACGTCGGCTATCTGCCGCATACCGTTGCCGCGATTACCTTCACCAACAAAGCCGCTACGGAAATGCAGGAGCGCGTCGCCAAAATGCTGCCCAAGTCGCAAACGCGCGGGCTGACGATTTGCACCTTCCACTCTTTGGGCATGAAGATTCTGCGCGAAGAGGCGAACCATATCGGTTACAAAAAAAACTTCTCCATCCTCGATTCCACCGACAGCGCGAAAATCATCGGCGAACTCTTGGGCGGTACGGGAAAAGAAGCCTTATTTAAAGCGCAGCATCAGATTTCCCTGTGGAAAAACGATTTGAAAACACCCGAAGACGTGCTTCAGACGGCCTCCAATGCATGGGAAGAACAAATCGCGCGCGTGTATGCAAGCTATCAGGAAACCCTGCAAAGCTATCAGGCGGTGGACTTCGACGACTTAATCCGCCTGCCCGCCGTGCTGTTGCAGCAAAACAGCGAAGTGCGCAACAAATGGCAGCGGCGGCTGCGTTATCTGTTGGTTGACGAATGTCAGGACACCAATACCTGCCAATTTACGCTGATGAAACTCTTGACCGGCGCGGAAGGCATGTTTACCGCCGTCGGCGACGACGACCAGTCCATCTACGCATGGCGCGGCGCAAACATGGAAAACCTGCGCAAAATGCAGGAAGACTATCCGCAGATGAAAATCATCAAGCTGGAGCAAAACTACCGCTCCACCGCGCGGATTCTCAAAATCGCCAACAAAGTGATTGAAAACAACCCCAAGCTGTTCACCAAAAAACTTTGGTCGCAGTTCGGCGAAGGCGAAATCGTCAAAGTCGTTGCCTGCCAAAACGAGCAACACGAAGCCGACTGGGTTGTCAGCCAAATCGTCAAGCAGAAGCTGGTCGGCGGCGACAAAACCCAATACGCCGATTTCGCCGTGTTATACCGCGGCAACCATCAGGCGCGGATTTTTGAAGAAGCCTTGCGCAGCGCGCGCGTTCCCTACCAACTCTCCGGCGGACAAAGCTTTTTCGACAAAGCCGAAATCAAAGACGTTTTGTCCTATTTGCGCCTGCTTGCCAACCCCAACGACGATCCCGCCTTCCTGCGCGCCGTAACCACGCCCAAACGCGGCATCGGCGATGTAACGCTGGGCAAGCTCAACACCTACGCACACGAACACGAATGCAGCCTGTATGAAGCCGCGCAAACCGAAGAAGCCCTCGCCCTGTTGAACAATACCAACCGCCAACACCTGCAAGCCTTTATGGATATGTTCGGCAGCTACCGCGCCAAAGCCGAAACCAGCGAAGCGGGCGAACTCATCAACAGCCTGCTCAAAGAAATCGACTACGAAAACCATCTGCTTGCCAGCGAAGAAGGCAAAGCCGGCGAAATCAAATGGCGCAACGTCAGCGACCTGACAGGCTGGCTAGAGCGCAAAGGCGAACAAGACGGCAAAAACATCATCGAACTCGCCCAAACCGTCGCACTGATGACGCTTTTGGAAGGCAAAAGCGAAGAAGAAGTCGATGCCGTCAAACTCTCGACCCTGCACGCCTCCAAAGGCTTGGAATACCCCTACGTCTTCCTCGTCGGCTGCGAAGAGGGCATCCTGCCGCACAACGACAGCATCGAAGAAGACAATGTTGAAGAAGAACGCCGCCTGATGTACGTCGGCATCACCCGCGCCAAGCGCCAACTTACATTGACCCACTGCGTCAAACGCAAAAAACAAGGCACATGGCAGTTCCCCGAACCCAGCCGCTTCATAGACGAAATGCCGCAGGAAGATATCAAGATTTTAGGGCGCAAAGGCGGCGAACCGATTGTGAGTAAGGAAGAGGGCAGAAGCCATCTGGCGGGAATGCTGGATATGTTGGCGGCGAAAGGGAAGGGCTGATATAGTGGATTAACTTTAAACCAGTACGGCGTTGCCTCGCCTTGGCTCAAAGAGACATTCTCTAAGGTGCTGAAGCACCAAGTGAATCGGTTTCTGTACTGTCTGTACTATCTGCGGCTTCGTCGCCTTGTCCTGATTTAAAGTTAAGCCACTATAGTATCGGAAAGACAGGGCGCAAAGAGGTCGTCTGAAAATGGTTTAAGGGCGTCTGAAGGTATCGGTTTTCAGACGACCTTTTTCAACGATTTGAGGGTCGTCTAAAACGCCCGTCCTAGCAATAAGTAGCATATTCAAACTATTTCGTTTCGGGTATAGTATCGCCTGAACAGACTTTCAGGCAGGCTGACCGGTGCGGAAGCGACGTTTTATATGTTATCCCTAAAGATTCCCGCGCCGCCAATCGTCAGCCCGCCCTAAACCGTATGATGCGACATTGCTTTGGAGAAGCGCTGAAATGTTCAAACGTCCTGAAGAAATCATCGTCCTTGTCCTTGCCGTCATTTGGGTGGTGCTGACTTATTTCATCGCCGCCTTTCTCGGCGCCGATACTTACACCATCTTCCTGATTACCGGCCTGACGCTGGTATGGGCAGGCGTATGCTTCCGCCTGTGGCAGATTAATTTGAGCCGTAATATCTGGCCGCTGTTTTTAGGCAGCTTGGTGATGTGTTGGTGGCCATATTTGGATTGGTTCGCCATCAAAGACATCGTCGTTCCCGCTTCGGGAGGAGAGGCTATTATTCTGAACAGACCATGGTATGCAAGCTGGACCCTCAAATTCATCCTGTCGCTGATTCCGGTCGTACTCGGCTACGCATACAAATGGAAACAGGCTAAAAAACGCCATACCGCTACGCCAAACGCCTGATATCCCCAGCCTAAAACGCCGTTTGCTATCAACGGCGTTTTGCTTTTTCAGACGACCCGCATACTGTCAACGCTATCGATAAACTGCTATACTTTTCGGATAATTCAACCGGTTTTTACTCGGATAAGGTCGTCTGAAAAGTACCCGACAAACGGAAAAGAAATGATCAGCAAACAAGAATATCAAGCCCAAGCCGCTCAAGGCTATAACCGCATCCCGCTCGTGCAGGAACTCCTTGCCGACTTGGATACGCCGCTTTCCCTCTATCTCAAACTCGCCAACCGCCCCTATACCTACCTGCTCGAATCCGTCGTCGGCGGCGAACGTTTCGGCCGCTATTCCTTTATCGGCCTGCCTTGCAGCCACTATCTCAAAGCCAGTGGCAAACACGTCGATGTTTATCAAAACGGTGAAATCGTTGAGCAACACGACGGCAATCCGCTGCCCTTTATCGAAGCCTTCCACAACCGCTTCAAAACGCCCGAAATCCCAAGCTTGCCACGCTTTACCGGCGGATTGGTCGGCTACTTCGGTTACGAAACCATCTACAATTTCGAACACTTCGCCCACCGCCTGAAAAACAGCGCCAAAGCCGACCCGCTTGGCACACCCGACATCTTACTGATGCTGTCGCAAGAGTTGGCGGTTATCGACAATTTGAGCGGCAAAATCCATCTCATCGTTTATTCCGATCCCTCGCAGCCCGACGGCTACGAACGCGCCCGCGAACGCCTCGAAGACATCCGCACCCAGTTGCGCCAAAGCTGCGCCATCCCGCTCTCGCTCGGCAGCAAACACACCGAAGCCGTCAGCGAGTTTGGCGAAGAGCCGTTCAAAGCCTGCGTCGACAAAATCAAAGACTACATCTTCGCAGGCGACTGCATGCAGGTCGTCCCCAGCCAGCGCATGAGCATGGAATTTACCGACAGCCCGCTCGCCCTCTACCGCGCCTTGCGCACACTCAACCCTTCGCCTTACCTCTTTTACTACGATTTCGGCGATTTCCACATCGTCGGTTCCTCGCCCGAAATCCTCGTCCGCCGCGAACGCGACGACGTCATTGTCCGCCCCATCGCCGGCACGCGCCTGCGCGGCAAAACCCCCGCCGAAGACCTTGCCAATGAGCAGGATTTATTAAGCGACGCCAAAGAAATCGCCGAACACGTCATGCTTATCGATTTAGGGCGCAACGACGTCGGACGCATCAGCAAAACGGGCGAAGTCAAAGTAACCGACAAAATGGTGATTGAAAAATACTCCCACGTGATGCACATCGTTTCCAACGTCGAAGGCCGTCTGAAAGAGGGCATCACCAATATGGACATCCTCGCCGCCACATTCCCCGCCGGCACACTCTCCGGCGCACCCAAAGTCCGCGCCATGGAAATCATCGAAGAAGTCGAACCGAGTAAACGCGGCATATACGGCGGCGCCGTCGGCGTATGGGGCTTCAACAACGACATGGACTTGGCAATCGCCATCCGCACCGCCGTAGTGAAAAACAACACGCTATACGTCCAAAGCGGTGCAGGTATCGTCGCCGACTCCGATCCAACCTCCGAATGGCAGGAAACGCAGAACAAAGCCCGAGCGGTGGTTCGGGCGGCGCAGATGGTGCAGGAGGGGTTGGATAGGTAGGTTCACTAAATTATTCTGAAAAAATTGAAATATGTTTAACTTCAAGTAAATACTTTGCAAAATGGCAACTATAAAATCAAACTCTTTATTTCACTTTACTCCCAAAGAGGAATATCTATTAGATATTTTGGAAAATGGATTTTGGCCTAGATATTGTTCTGAAGATATTGAATGGCTAATTCCAAAAGATTTTAAAAATGAATTAGAGAAACAGGAAGAAGACAACTTTTGGGAAACTCTTACTAAAGAATTGATAAAATATAATATCAATTCAATAGCTTACCCGATGTCTTGTTTTTGTGATATTCCACTATCCAAAATTACAGCACATACAGATTTTTATGGTGGTTTTGGTCTTGGAATGACGAAGGAGTGGGGAATAAGAAAGGGATTAAATCCTATTTTCTATCTGTCAGATAACAGTATTATTCCCAATCTAATTCGAAATTTTATCTTAAAAAATATTCCGGCGGATGCGATAAATTTGTTAATCAGTAGGGAATTGAGTCCAAACATTGTACTTCGACTTATGAAATTCTTGAAGCCATTGAGAGGAAAGATGAAAGTAAATGGTAAGGAGGTAACGAAAAATTTTGATGAAGAATGTGAGTGGAGGTATGTACCTACTTCAGATGAAAACAACCTTTTCCCAAATTTTTTACCAAATTTTTTAGCCAATAATGAAGAATTACAGGATTCAAATATTGTTACGAAAAAAGTTGCTTCACTAAATTTTGAACCCTCAGATATAAAATACATTTTTGTACCAGAAGATTCTAATATTCCAACAATTATTAATAAAATTAATATAATATTTACGGATTATCCTGAACATGAAAGGCTTCTCTTACTTTCAAAAGTTATTTCCTTAGATACTATCAGAAAAGATTTTTAATATTCCTTGCTATGAACAAATCCTCCATCCTCCCTCCAATCTCGGTATCCTCGGCAGCGGACAATTAGGCAGAATGTTTATCGTTGCTGCCAAAACCATGGGCTAAAAAGTAACCGTGCTCGACAAATACTGGAAGAAAGATTCCTTAGGAAAAATACCAATGATCTTAAATGAAAAACAACAAAAATCCGTCAGCAAATTCCTCAGCCTGATCTTGCGTCACAGACCCGAACAAATCGGAATTACTTTGGACAAAAACGGCTGGGTGGATATTGATATCCTGCTGGCACAAGCAAATCACCCC
The DNA here is from genome assembly GCF_001810355.1 of Neisseria sp. HMSC074B07. NCBI lineage: Bacteria > Pseudomonadati > Pseudomonadota > Betaproteobacteria > Neisseriales > Neisseriaceae > Neisseria > Neisseria sp. HMSC074B07. The sequence continues at coordinate 6,837 of NZ_KV800905.1, forward strand.
AAGCACAACTTTACCGGTGTTGCATTGACGTACGATAATTTAATGGAAGTCGTTGAAAATAATGATAAAAAACGGTTTACCGTATCAGAAGACGGCAAGCGTATTCGTGCCGCGCAAGGGCATTCCACAAAACAGGTTGAAATCCAGTATTGCGCAACGACGCCGCCTGATATCCTATATCACGGCACAGCGGAAAAATCGGTGCAGTCGATATTTGGCCAGGGATTGCATGCAGGTTCACGCCATTTCGTCCATCTTTCGGCAGATATCGAAACCGCAATCAAAGTCGGTTCCCGACATGGTAAACCCGTAGTGTTAACCATCAACACCGCAGCCATGCTTGCCGATGGTCATCAGTTTTACCTCGCAGACAACGGCGTTTGGCTGACTGAAAACGTTCCAGCGAAGTTTATTGCCAAGTTGTGAATTTAGCTTGAGTTTTGAGGAGTAAATAGATATGAGAAAATCTTCGATTCTAATTTTGACGGCTTTGACTGTACTGGTTGTTGGTTGTGACAAAATGAAGTCGGATACAAATTCTGATACAAATATCGATCAAAGTGATGTTTGTGTGGTGAGCAAAATCAATAAAGATGAAATTCAAAAATGTACGCCGGGCAAACTTATATTCCTTTCACCACAAACATGGGGTAGTGAAAAAGTTCCTATCGAATTGTCAGCATTTTTCTGCGATACCAATCATCAAGTCATCTACAACAATAGCGGTGTACTGTGTGTCTATACAGACAAACGCATGCATAAAATTAAATAGTTCACACTTGGAAAAATCCGCCTGTAAAAATAAGGGGCGGATTTTGTTTGTGAGTAACTTATTATCTGTTACATTAGTTCGCATAATGTATATTATGTTAAATTATATCGATTGATTCAAGTTTCTCAATATTATTTAGTTCTATCCATCTCTCTTCGTACCCATCACAAAGCTTTCTAAAATCAGTTAAAATACACGACTTAATTTTATTTTTCCCTATTTCCTTATGAACATCTTATCCGTAGAAAACGCTTCCTTTGCCGTCGGCCATGTCGCCCTGCTCGACAAAACTTCCTTCCAACTCGACAGCGGCGAAAAAATCGGTTTAATCGGCCGCAACGGCGCGGGTAAGTCTTCGTTTCTGAAAATCCTCGCCGGTGTACAGAAGCTCGACGACGGACAGATTATTGTTCAAAACAACCTCAAAATCGTTTATGTGCCGCAGGAATCGTTTTTTGATAAGGAAGCCACCGTATTCGACACCGTCGCCGAAGGCTTGGGCGAAATCCGCGACCTGCTGCGCCGTTACCACCGCGTCAGCCATGATTTGGAGCACAATTCAGACGACGTTTTATTAAAAGAACTCAACGAATTGCAGCTTGAAATCGAAGCGAAGGACGGCTGGAAGCTGGATGCGGCGGTGAAGCAGACTTTGGGTGAACTGGGTTTGCCGGAAAATGAAAAAATCGGCAACCTCTCCGGCGGACAGAAAAAGCGCGTCGCCTTGGCGCAGGCTTGGGTGCAGAAGCCCGACGTATTGCTGCTGGATGAGCCGACCAACCATTTGGACATCGACGCGATTATCTGGCTGGAAAACCTGCTCAAAGCGTTTGAAGGCAGCCTGGTCGTGATTACCCACGACCGCCGTTTTCTGGATAATATCGCCACGCGCATTGTCGAACTCGACCGCGGCATTCTGCGCTCCTATCCCGGCTCGTTTTCCAAATACAGCGAGAAAAAAACGCAGGAATTGGCGGTTGAAGCGGAACACAACCGCCTCTTCGACAAATTCCACGCGCAGGAAGAAGCGTGGATACGCAAAGGCATCGAAGCGCGCCGTACCCGCAACGAAGGCCGCGTGCGCCGTTTGGAAGAACTGCGCCGCCAGCGTGCCGAACGCCGCAACGTGCAGGGACAGGTCAACTTCAAACTCGACAGCGGCGAGAAAAGCGGCAAAATCATCGCCGAGCTGGAACACGCCTCGTTTGCCTATGGTGACAAAGTCATCATGGACAAATTTTCCGCCATCTTGCAGCGCGGTGACAAAATCGGCTTAATCGGCCCAAACGGTATCGGCAAAACCACCTTCCTCAAGCTGATTCTGGGCGAATTGCAGCCGACCTACGGCAGAATCCGCATCGGCAGCAAGCAGGAAGTCGCCTATTTTGACCAGTTCCGCAGCGCGTTGAACGAAAACGACACCGTGTTTTACACGCTCGGACAAGGCAACGATTACGTCGAAATCGGCGGCAAGAAAAAACACGTCATGAGCTATCTGGAAGATTTCCTGTTCCATCCTGCCCGCGCGCAAAGCCCTGTTTCATCGCTCTCCGGCGGCGAACGCAACCGCCTCCTGCTGGCAAAACTCTTCACCCGCCCCGCCAATATCCTGGTCTTGGACGAACCGACCAACGACTTGGACATCGACACCCAAGAGCTGCTCGAAGATTTGCTGCGCGATTACCAAGGCACGGTATTCCTCGTCTCGCACGACCGTATGTTCCTTGATAACGTAATTACCCAAAGCATTGTTTTCGAAGGACAAGGCCGTCTGAAAGAATACATCGGCGGCTATCAGGACTATATCGACGCAAAATCACGCGAAGAGAAAATTCAGACGACCGCTGCGCCGAAAATAACCGCAGAACCGGAAAAAGCCAAACCCAAAGCCAACCGCACGGTCAAACTTTCCTACAAAGAACAACGCGAACTCGACGCCCTGCCCGACGAAATCGCCGCCTTGGAAACCGAACAGGCAGAAATCAACGCGCAGCTTTCCGATCCTGAAATCTTCAAAGATTATGAGAAAGCCGGTGCATTGCAAAACCGCGCCGAAGAAATCGAAACGCTGCTTTTGGAAAAATTGGAACGCTGGGAGCTTCTGGAGGCAAAGCAGAACGGTGAAGCAGTTTGATTTGTCGATAGTAGATTCCTGTTTGCTTTAAACATCTCAAAAGCTTTATCAGACACGAGATAACAAAAAGCCTTGAAATAATTATTATATTTCAAGGCTTTTATACGTTATAAAATAAAACTGAAAATTAGGTTTGGTGGAGGCGGGGGGAATCGAACCCCCGTCCGGAAGTCCTCTACAGAGCGTTCTACATACTTAGTCGTGTCTATTTAAAATCTCGTTCCTATCATGCCGACCGACAGGCCTTCTAGGAACCAGTTACCTTAAATCTTATTTCCCGCCAAGTAACCCGGCGGAAAACCAGTCAATGTAGAATGACGTTGCGGTAGCTTGCGCTACACAGCCCATTGACCAACTGCTGCAACGGCAGGCCTTAAGCGGCCAGTGCGTAAGTTTCGTCGTTTGCGACTATTTAGATTCAGTGTTTTACGGGAAATCTGAGACCCCGGTATGCCCGCATCTGCTTTGCAACCCCCGTCGAAACCAAGATCGCCCCCAGATGGAAAAGGTTGATTATACGCATATCGTTATACTTTGCCAAGCAGGACTGTCTTGATGATGAGTTGGATTGGGATGGTTGCAGAGATTCGAGGTCGTCTGAAAAATACAGTGAATTCGTTTATAATACCGCTTTCCGATTTTGAGCCTGTTTGAGCATGAAAAAGGTTGAGAAGAATATCTTGGTTTTGCACAGCGCAGAGCAAATGTTTGAGTTGGTCGATAAGGTTGAAGACTATCCGAAATTTTTGCCCTGGTACAGTAAAACTGAAGTAATCGAACGCAAAAACAATGAGTTGAAAGCGCGTCTTTTTATGGACTATATGCGCGTGCGCCAATCATTTGCTACGCACAATCACAATATTCCCGGTAAGGAAATCCGAATGGATTTGTTGGAAGGACCTTTTAAAATCTTGCGGGGAACATGGAAATTCTTAGATTTGGGCGACGATATGTGCAAAGTTGAATTTAAATTGGAATATGAATTTTCCAACTCTGTCTTATCTGCCATGATTTCGCCTGTTTTCAGCCATTTGTCCGGAGCATTGGTTGATGCGTTCGTTAAAGAAGCGGATCGCCGTTATGCTTGAGATTGAAGTCGTTTACGGTTTGCCCGGCAAGCAAGTGTTGAAAAAAATGAATGTGCAAAATGGCTGCACGGCGCGTGAAGCGGTATGCCAAAGCGGGCTGGATGAAATATTTTCTGAATTGGACTTACAAACTGCTCCGCTGGGAATTTTTGGCAAATCAGTTAAAGATGAGACGCTTCTTCGCGATAAAGATCGGATTGAGATTTATCGCCCATTATTGATTGATCCTAAAGAGGCACGCCGCAAACGTGTACAGAATCAGGATTGAAAGTTAACCAGGGTCGTCTGAAACCATGTTCAGACGACCTTTTATTGAAAATTGCCATATTTTCTGAGGTATTGAGAAATAATTATGTCGAATAAAATCAAAATGATCGTCGGACTGGGAAATCCCGGGGGCGAATACGAACAAACCCGCCATAATGCAGGATTTTGGTTCTTAGACGAACTTGCGTGGCAGTGGAAAGTATCATTTAAAGAAGAGAAAAAATTTTTTGGTGAGGTGGCGCGGGCGAATCTGCCCGATGGCGATGTGTGGCTGCTTAAACCCATGACTTTTATGAACCGTTCCGGCCAGTCTGTTGCCGCACTCGCGCAGTTTTACAAAATCAAGCCCGAAGAGATACTGGTTGTGCATGACGAATTGGATATTCCTTGCGGTCGTATCAAATTTAAACTTGGCGGCGGAAATGGGGGGCATAACGGCTTGAAAGATATCCAAGCCCGTCTTGGTACACCTGACTATTACCGTTTGCGTTTGGGTATAGATCATCCGGGTGACCGTAACCTCGTTGTCGCTTATGTATTGAACAAGCCAAGCGCAGAACACCGCCAACAGATTGACGAGGCAATTGCCAAATCATTAAAAGCGATGCCGAAAATAATGGCGGGCGAATGGGAAGAAGCTACACGTTTCCTACACAGCAAGTAAATGCTATTGTTGTGTACATCATTATCCGCCTCCTCTTTTGAAAAATCCCCTATATGTCTCAGATTTTAGAATTAATCCAGAATGAACCCATCGGCGTAGTGGAAGAAACCCTTGATTTCCTGCTGTACGAATGCAGTATAGATGATGCACCGACAACAGAGGAAGTTGAACAATGGCGCGACATATTAAACGGACGCGGCAACAAATTCATCCGCCTTGCAGCTATCTGCCAAACTTGGTTGGATGAGGAACAAAAATGAAGTTTTACATCAATAAATTCAGCCTGTTGGCTATCGTTTGGTTTGTGGCCGGTATCTATTCTTTGATTTTCAAGGAATCTGGCAATACGCCGCCACCGTTTCCCAATTTCGACAAAGTAGCCCACTTCACTTTGTTTTTTGCCCAGATTTGGTTATTGGCAAAATCTTATATTCACGAAAAAGCAAAAATTCCGTATCTCGGTTTGTTGATATTCGCACTTCTGTTTGCTGTTGGAAGTGAATGGGCACAAGCTACGTTTACCACAACACGCGAAGGCTCTATTGGCGACGGCATTGCGGATATGCTGGGTTCAGGTGTCGCGTTATGGGTTGCAGCAAAAATTAATACATCCAAAAACCCTTCTTCTTCCCAGTCCCATTAACTACCCTCCCCTATTTTTCTATAAAACTATTTGAAACCCGGGTGCAATCGTATTTGTTGAATACCCTTGCATTCATATGGATTGATTCATTTATTCATTAATAAATGAGTTAGCTTTTAAATATAATGATATTTATTCGCATATATATATTTATATTTGTGGAATCAGTATTTCAGACGACCCATCAATCGTTTCCAATATTATTTTTTAAAATTATACTTGACCGCCTACATGCAATTACTTAAAGTAGCCATCTATTTATACAAAGAAAAACGGGTACTCCCGTTAACGAAAAAATGAGCGCAATCACCCCACCCAAAATCACTACATTCGACAGCAAGCCGACGGATGTCTATTTCTTCGGCACCTGCGTCCTCGATCTTTTCATGCCCGAAGCAGGTATGGATGCCATTACTTTAATCGAGCAGCAAGGCATACGGGTTCATTACCCGATGGCGCAAAGTTGCTGCGGCCAACCCGCCTACTCTTCCGGCCATCCGACCGAGGCGTTTGATGTCGCCAAAGCGCAACTTGACCTTTTCCCTGAAAACTGGCCGATCGTTGTACCGTCCGGCTCGTGCGGCGGCATGATGAAACATCACTGGCCTACCTTGTTTAAAAATACAGAATACGAATCCAAAGCGGTTGATTGTGCCAACCGCATCATTGAGTTTACTCATTTCTTGCTTGCCATCGGCTACAAGCCTGAAGACAAAGGTGAGCCGGTCAAAGTTGCCGTCCACACTTCCTGCGCCGCCCGCCGCGAAATGAACGTCCATATTTCAGGCTGGCAGTTGATTGACGGTATGGAAAACGTTGAACGTATCGTTCACGACCATGAAAGCGAATGCTGCGGCTTTGGCGGTACATTCTCTGTCAAACAAGCGGATATTTCCGGCGCGATGGTAACAGACAAAGTTGCTGCGCTAAAAGAAACCGGTGCGACCGAAATCATCAGCGCGGACTGCGGCTGCATGATGAACATCGGCGGCAAAATCGCTAAGGACGAGCCGAATATGCCGCGTCCGAAACACATCGCATCCTTCTTGTTGGAACGTACCGGAGGCAAAGCATGAGCGCGCGCGAAAATATTTTGGCAAAACTGAAAAAAGCCGACGCATTGCCGATGGAAGAGCCTGCGGTTTTTGATTATTACCGTGAAATGGGTGTTTCTTGGGACAACGAAGTTGAGCGTCTGAAACATTGGGCTGCCGCTATGCGCGCCGTCAAAACCGAAATTTATTGGGTGACCAAAACCAGCTGGCCGCAAGTATTCCGTCAAGCAGCCGAAGGCAAAGGTTTGAAAAACATCCTGCTGCCGTTGGCGACTGAACACGGACAAATCGCCCGTGCCGCGCTGGTGGACAGCAATATCGAACCGATTGCTTTCGAGCGCGAAATCGATACTTGGAAAACCGAGTTTTTCGCGAACATCGATGCAGGCTTCAGCGGCTCGCAATGCGGCATCGCCCGCACCGGTACGCTGATGCTGTTTTCCAGCCCCGAAGAACCGCGTACTTTAAGCCTTGTTCCGCCCGTGCATTTCTGCCTGTTTGATACGGCGAAAATGTATAACGAATTTCACAACGCCGTCGAAGGCGAAAAACTGGTAGAAAACGGTATGCCGACCAATGTTTTCCTGATTTCCGGCCCGTCCAAAACCGCAGACATCCAGCTGACGCTTGCTTACGGCGCACACGGTCCGCGTGATTTGGTCATCCTCGCCATACTGCCTGACCACATTTCCCCTGCCGATTTGGAGGAAAATACATGACTACGCAAACCATCAAGTTCCACATGAAGCCGGAAACTTTCAAACAAAACGCCGCAATTTCCCTTCAAGACAAGCCTTTGCGTAAGAGTCTGCGTACCGCGATGGATATGCTGATGACCAAGCGCAAAGCCGTTTTGTCCGACGAAGAAGAGTTGCAAAACCTGCGGGATTTGTGTGAACACGTCCGTCAGCGTTCATTGTCTAAATTGCCCACCCTGCTGGAGCAATTGGAAGAAAACCTGACTAAGCTGGGCGTAAAAGTACACTGGGCGGAAACGCCGGCCGAAGCCTGCGGAATCATCCACAACATCATTACTGCCAAAAACGGCAAGCTGATGGTCAAAGGCAAATCTATGGTCAGCGAGGAAATCGAGCTGAACCATTATCTTGAAGCAAAAGGCATTAAAGCGGTGGAAAGCGACTTGGGCGAGTTTATCGTCCAAATGGCAGGCGAAAAACCGACCCATATCGTAATGCCCGCCATTCACAAAACCAAAGAACAGGTTAGCGAACTTTTCCACCAAAATCTTGGCACACCGTTAACGGACGACGTAGATCAACTGACCGGCTTCGCCCGCAAAGCCCTGCGCGATATTTACAGCACTGCCGATGTCGGCTTGAGCGGCGTAAACTTCGCTGTTGCAGAAACAGGTACGTTGTGTCTGGTGGAAAACGAAGGCAACGGTCGCTTGAGTACTACCGTTCCGCCCGTGCATATTGCCATTACCGGTATTGAAAAAGTTGTGGCGAAATTGTCCGACATTCCTCCCTTGTACAGCCTGCTGCCGCGTTCTGCCATCGGTCAGAACATCACCACCTATTTCAATATGATTACCGGTCCGCGCCGCAGCGAAGAGCTGGACGGTCCGCAGGAAATGCACTTGGTTCTGCTCGACAATGGACGCAGCCAAGCCTATGCCGAAGACCAAATGCGCCGTACCTTGCAATGTATCCGTTGTGGCGCGTGTATGAACCATTGTCCGGTTTATACCCGTATCGGTGGCGCAGCATACGGCACAACCTATCCCGGCCCTATCGGCGAGATTATTTCCCCGCACCTGTTGGGTCTGGATGCCACCCGCGACCTGCCGACCGCCTGTACCATGTGCGGCGCGTGTGTGGAAGTTTGTCCGGTGCGTATCCCGATTACCGAGCAAATGCAGCGTCTGCGCGTTGAAGCGCAACGTTCGCCGACCGAAGTCGTACCGCATCCTATCCTCGGACAAGGCGCATCGCATACCTTCGGCGAACAAATGGCATGGCGCACATTCAACGGCATTTTCAGCGGCAGCAAAGCCTACCGCGCCTTCGGTTGGGCGGCCACCAAATTCCGTGCATTGACGCCGAGCAAGCAACTGGGCTGGACGGACAACCGCGTTCCGATGAAACCTGCCAAGAAAACGCTGCATGAAATGATGGCGGAAAAAATGCGCCAAAAAGAAAAAGCGTAAAGCTGAAAATCTATAAAGACGTATTATTTGCCATCTAAACAGCAAAGGTCGTCTGAAAATCGTAAACTGCACATTAGTAAGCCGGAGACCAAATCCAGCTTGATCATGTGCAGTTTTTTATAGCTTAATAGGCATATCTAGGATATATATAGTGGATTAACTTTAAACCAGTACGGCGTTGCCTCGCCTTGGCTCAAAGAGACATTCTCTAAGGTGCTGAAGCACCAAGTGAATCGGTTTCTGTACTGTCTGTACTGTCTTGCGGTTTCATCGTCTTGTCCTGATTTAAATTTAATCCACTATAAAAAGAGTTTTCAAGGATAAAGGTCGTCTGAAACCGTGTGTGAAGCATTGGTTTGTAAACACAGTTTTCAGACGACCTTGTTTATTGGGAATTTAGGCAAGAACGATTAATAATCCACTTTAATCTTGGGCGTTTCCTGCGCCGCTTCGTATTCTTCTTCCAACTCAAACCGCAGCGGATACAAATCCAGCTTCTCCATCAACAGGCGGTCGCCGTCTTCGTCGGGGTTTTCGGTGGTTAAGAGCTTGTCGCCGTAGAAAATCGAGTTCGCGCCCGCCATGAAACACATTGCCTGCATGGATTCGGGCATATTGCTGCGCCCTGCCGACAGGCGGACGTAGCTGTGCGGCATGGTAATCCGCGCCACAGCGATGGTACGGACGAACTCCGTCCAGTCCAAATCTTCGGCATCGGCCAGCGGCGTGCCTTCCACTTTGACCAACTGGTTAATCGGCACGCTTTCGGGCTGCGGGTCGAGGTTGGCGAGGCTGGCAATCAGTCCGGCACGCTCGGCGCGGGTTTCGTTCATGCCGACGATGCCGCCGCAGCAGACTTTCAAACCGGCATTGCGGACTTTGCCTAAGGTATCCATGCGGTCTTCGTGTTTGCGCGTGTGGATAATGTCGTTGTAGCGCTCAGGGTCGGTATCGAGATTGTGGTTGTAATAGTCCAAACCTGCTTTTTTAAAATCTTCCGCCATACCGTCTTCAAGCATACCGAACGTGCCGCAGGTTTCCATGCCCAAACCCTTCACGGCTTTGATGATTTCGGAAACCGTCTCCACGTCTTTGGGTTTGGGGCCGCGCCATGCCGCGCCCATGCAGAAACGGCTTGCGCCGCGCGATTTGGCGATTTTGGCTTTTTCGACGATTTCATCTACATCCATCATCTGCTCTTTGCCCAGATTGGTGTTGTGGTGCGCCGATTGCGGGCAGTAGGCGCAGTCTTCGGGGCAACCGCCGGTTTTGATGGACAACAGCGTGGAAAGCTGGATTTCGCGCGGGTTGAAATTTTGGCGGTGGATTTCGGCGGCTTGGTAAACGAGGTCGAGGAATGGGAGTCCGAACAGGGCTTCGACATCGCATTTTTTCCAATAACGCGCGGTCGGATGCGGCTTGCGCTCGGTCTTACGGCGCAAGGCGACGGGAGAGATGGTCATAGTGTGTTCTTTCGTGTTTACAGCGGCACAATGACGCTGACTGCCTGACTGCCGGCGCAATGACGGCAGCGGCATGGTTAGATAAGTTGACATCGATGTTATTTGCCTCAAAGGGTGAAATCATTCAAATATTTGAACAATTTTGGCAGCCCATAAAATCATAAGACTGCCACCCTACTCTCGATGCCGCATGGAGTGTAACGCTTTTGAAAACTCAGGGCAAAATTTTTTAGCTTCTTATTCAAGAAATAAACTGAATTTCCTATTTTCATTGATGGAAACCAAATCTTCAGACGACCTCCAACAAGCGGAACAAATTTATCCATGTGCGATATTGGTGGATAAGCAGATTCAAACTATAGTGGATTAAATTTAAATCAGGACAAG
>NZ_KV800905.1:17579-18171 GCF_001810355.1 Neisseria sp. HMSC074B07
CCGTACTGGTTTAAAGTTAATCCACTATAGAATCGATAAATTAATCACATTGCACTATGACTATATTAAAAAAGGAATATGATGAATCAGCCTAAAATTAAAGCATATTGGAAATCTGCCGCTATGCTGCTGTTTGCATTTGGCGTACAAACACTCTTGTTTTTATTATTGCTTTACATGTATGTTTTAGATAAAGGAAATCCGTCCGTTTTAGAGATATCGGGCAGTGTTTTGATTTTCGCTTCCCATGCACTACCCGCCATGCTGCTATGCACCCTTGTCGCGAAACGTTTGTGCTTGCGGCGCAGCGTAGTAGGAACGCTGTTGTTTGCATTGCTTTCAGCGGCAGGGGTGGTAATCACGATTGCGGCATCTGAAAAGATATTGATGCTGATATATCAGCGTTCAACGACATTGGATTGGCAAATGTACACCGGAGTTGGAATAATGGGGGCAATTGCAGGCGCGATTGCTTCTTTGCTGTTGCCAAGGTCGTATGAAAGCAAATCCCTCAATAAATAGTGACATAGCTTTGACAATTGTATAGTGGATTAACTCTAAACCAGGACGGCGTTACCTCGCCTTGCCGTAC
>NZ_KV800905.1:18271-86540 GCF_001810355.1 Neisseria sp. HMSC074B07
CTTGTCCTGATTTAAATTTAATCCACTATATTTTGGATAGATATTGGCACAATAGACTAAAGGTCGTCTGAAACCTAGCTTCAGACGACCTTTTTCCTTGATAAAGATGGACAGTTTGCCTTCTATACAATCCACTGAACTAGCCTGCCAGTTGCGGAAAAATGGATTTCAATCCCGCGACGATGATTTCTACGGAGACGGCGGCAAGCATCATGCCCATGATGCGGTTGAGGATGGTCAGTCCTGTCGTGCCCAGTTTTTTGCTGATTCGCCCGGCGACGATGAGGATAGCGTAGCAAATCAGGCTGACGAGGAAGCCTGCGGTAAGGATCAAAGCAATATCGCTGTAATTTTTGGCGGCTGAGGCGTAGATGATCACGGTAGAGATACCGCCCGGACCGATGGTGATGGGAATAGCGACGGGAACGACGGCGATGGCTTTGGCGTTTTTCTGGATGTGTGGTACAACGCCCTCTTCCTTGTCTCCACCGATATTTTGTTTGGCAGGGTTATCGTTGCCGTTCATCATGGAGATGGCGATAAGCAATACCAAAATACCGCCGCCGACTTGGAAAGAGCCGACGCTGATGCCTAAGATTTTCAATAACATTCCGCCCGTCAAGGTGAAGACGGCAATGACGATGAAGACGGCGAGCGCGGCGGTGCGGGCGATGCGGCGTTTTTCTTTGGTGCTGTGATCCTGCGTCAAATCAAGGTAAATCGAGAGCGCGCTGAACGGGTTGATCAGTACAAGGAAGGCAACCAAAAGCTTGCCGATTTCTACACCTAATTCCATTTTTTATTCCCTTATTGGTTTTTTGTAGAGACGTTTACGTCCGCTTTATCGTTAAATTCGTAGCGGCGTTTGGTTTTATGTTCGCTGGAAATGCCCATCAGCAGCGCAAGTACGGTCATGATGGAAAGCGTTGCAGTGCCGCCGTAGCTGACCAACGGCAGGGGGACGCCGACAACGGGCAAAATGCCGCTCACCATGCCCATGTTCACAAAGGCGTAGCAGAAAAAGGTCATGGTCAATGCGCCGGCAAGCGTGCGGCTGTAAAGCGATTGGGCTTTGGCGGCAATCAGCAGTCCGCGCGTCAGGATAACGAGGTAAACCAGCAGCAGCAAGATGTTGCCGATCAAACCGAATTCTTCGCCATATACGGCAAAAATGAAGTCGGTCGTGGACTCGGGAATGTAATCCAAATGCGTTTGTGTGCCGTTGAGCCAGCCTTTTCCCCAGACACCGCCGGAACCGATGGCAATCATGGATTGGATGATGTGGTAGCCTGCGCCCAAAGGGTCCTGCGTCGGGTCAAACAGCGTCAGGACGCGGGTTTTCTGATAGTCGTGCATCCCGTAGTTCCACAAAAGCGGCAATGCGGCAACAAAGGCAATGATGGCGGCAAAGATGACTTTCCACGGCAGGCCTGCGAAAAAGACGATGAAAATACCCGATGCCATAATCAAAACTGCCGTACCCAAGTCGGGCTGTTTCAAAATCAGCGCAACAGGGATGAGGATTAAAAGCATGGCGATGATGTAGTGAAACCATTTCAGACGACCTTCGTGCCGTTGGAAGTACCAAGCGACGGTCATGGGCAGGACGATTTTCATGATTTCGGACGGCTGGATGCGCGTGAAACCCAGCTCCAGCCAACGGGTAGAGCCATTGACGGTTACGCCCGCGACTTCGACGGCGACAAGCAGCAACACGCCAATCAGGTACATCGGCAGCGCAACCTTTGCGGCATCACGCGGCTTGAATGAGGCGACAAACCACAGCAGGGCGAAGCCGAAAACCGTATGCAGGGTTTTGTGTTCAAGCTGGCCGAAATCCTGCCCGTCCGCCGAATAGAGCAAAAACAGGCTCATGATGTAGATGGCGAGCATGGGGAAAAACAGCCACGGATCTATCGGAGCAGATACGGTGCGCTTGATTTTTGCCCACATTCCAACCGTTTCATTCATGATTTGCTTCCTCCTGTTTCAGACCGTAGGCTTTTTGGAATATGGTCGGCGGTTGGGGTTGTGTGTGGTGGTGTTGCGGTTCGGGCATTCCGCCTGCGTCGGGGTCGTCTGAAAATTGCTGCGGCTTGACATTGAGCATATAAAAATCGGTCAGGCTGCGGGCAAGCGGTGCGGCGTAGGCACCCCAGCCGCCGTTTTCCAGAATTACGGCAATGGCGATTTCAGGCTTCTCCAAGGGGGCGAACGAAATAAACCACGCATGGTCGCGGTGTTGCTCGCGCAAAGCTGCGGCGTTGTAACGACCGCCCTGCTTGATTTGCACAACCTGCGCCGTGCCCGTTTTGCCGCCCATGCTGTAAGCCAATCCGCCGCCGATGCGGTGTGCCGTACCGCCCGGTTTCAAGACTTTCTCCATCGCCTGTTTGACGTATTCGAAATTGTCTTGTTTGAACGGGATTTTGTATTCGGGATTGGGATTGATACGCGTGATTTTGCGTTTGTCGAAATCCAACAATTCTTTCACCAAATGCGGTTGATAAACCACGCCGTTATTGGCGAGCGAAGCGGTGGCGTGTGCCATTTGCAGCGGGGTGTAAGCGTTGTAACCCTGCCCGATGCTGACCGAGACCATCTCGCCTGCGCGCCATTCTTTGGCAGTAGGATCGGAAGATTTGGCAAAGCGTTTCGCCTTCCATTCGCGGCTGGGCAAAACGCCCGTATATTCGCTGGGCAGGTCGATGCCGGTTTTTTTGCCGAAACCGAATTGCGCTAAATACGGCGATGCTTTGTCTATGCCCATTTCGTAGCCCAAGCGGTAGAAAAAGGTATCGGACGACACCTGTATCGCCTTGCTCAAATTCGCCGAACCGTGACCGCTGCGTACGGAATCTCGGAAGACGTGGCGGCTGCCGGGGATGCTCCATGCGCCGGGCGCGGGGACGACTGTCGTTTGGGTAATTTTGCCGCTTTCCAGCAAAGCCATGCCCATAAACGGCTTAAACGTCGAGCCCGGTGGGTACAAACCTTGCGTCACGCGGTTGACCAACGGCTTTTTCCAGTCATCATTCAAGGCTTTCCAAGTTTCGCTGTCGATGCCGTCGATAAAGAGATTGGGATCGAAAGAAGGTTTGGAAACGAATGCCAACACCGTACCGTCTTGCGGATTGATGGCAACAATCGCCCCGCGCCTGTCTCCCAATATTTTATCTGCCTCTTGCTGCATACGGATGTCCATGCCCAAACGCAAAGTTTGCCCCATGCGCGACGGCACGTTTTTCAAGACGCGAACAATATTGCCGTAAGCGTCTTTTTCCACTTCTTGATAGCCGGGCGCGCCATGAAGCTGCGGTTCGTAATATTTTTCCAGCCCCGATTTACCAATGTGCGTGCTGCCACGATAGAGCGCAGTCAAGCCCTCTTCTTCCAAAATTTCCTGATCTTTGTCGCTGATGCGGCCGATATAACCTAAAAAGTGTGAAGTCAGCTTGCCATAAGGATACTCGCGGAAAGTGCGCGAATTGACTTCTACGCCTTTAAATTCATTAAGATGCACGGACAATTTTGCCGCTTCTTCATCTGTCAGGCGTAGCTTGAGCGGGATGTTTTCAAATTTGCGGTAGCTTTCGCGATATTTGTGGAAACGCTTCAAATCGGTAGGCGTAATATCGACATACTTCCGCAGGGCTTCGATGACATCCTCCATCTTGCCCTCAATGCGGCTGGGGATAACTTCCAGCGAAAACACGGGATAGTTTTTTGCCAGCGGTACGCCGTTGACATCTACGATTTCGCCGCGGACGGGCGGAGTCGGAATTAATGTGATGCGGTTGCTGGATGCCTGCCCGGAAAAATCGTCATGCCGGAACACTTGCAAATAGACAAACCGCGCCACCAATGCGGCAAACAAAACCACAATCAAGATAAATACCACCAGCAGACGCAATAAAGAATCGGCTTGCGCTGCCTTTGCAGTCTGTGTTTTACCGCTACCGCCATTTTTCAGACGACGTTTCATAGTATTCAGTATGGACATGGTTTCACGTTATCTGTTGGCGCGATAAAAATTGGTCAGCACCAGCATCAACTGGCTCAAGAAAGGCCAAAGCAGCGCGCCTGCCAAAGGCGCGATGAAACTTTGCCAAGTGATGATTTGGTTATTGAGGAACAGGCGCGCCGCCACCAAGACCGCCTGATGGCAGAACAATGCTGCCAATACCGCCCCGATCTGCATGATGTGGCCGTAGAGCATGATTTGACGGCGCGTGTTCAAGACGAAATACACCATGACCGTATAAGACAATGCGTGCAGCCCCAAAGTCGCTGCCGTTGCGGCATCGACTATCAAGCCGAGCAAAAACGCAATGCCCATGCCGACGCGTTGGGGATGGTGCATAGACCAATAAAGCAGCATCAGCGCAGTCAGTTCAGGCAGCCAAAAAAACACATCAAAGGGAAAAGGCATGAAATCGACAAGCATGGTTACGGCAAAACTTGCCGCAATCACGCCGACGGGCATGGCACGGTAGGAATCGTCAAAATCGTTCATGAATGATTTATTGGGAAGAATGGGAAGAAGACAGAACCAAAACAAAGCGGCTGCGGCGCAAGGCGGCAAACGGGGTCAGTTCTGTGTCGTAATAAGGCGTACCTGAAGCGCGGACGACTTTATCCACGCGGGCTACGGGAATGCCTGCCGGATAAATACCGTCCAAGCCGGAGGTAATCAAAACATCCTGCGGCTTCAAATCCGAGCCCGTCGGGAAATAACGCAAATCCAAACCCACGCCATTGCCGTAGGCGAGATTGCGTTCGCCCGTACGCTCAACGGCAACAGGGACGATACTTTGCGCAGCCGCCATCAGCTCGACTTCCGCACTGTTTGCGTGAACTAAGGTAATCCGCCCGATTAAGCCGTTTTGGTCGATAACGGCATCGCCTGCCGCCACCCCTTCGCCACTGCCTTTATTGATAATCAAACGTTCGGACAGCGGGTCTTTGCCACTGGACAATACTTCAGCACCGATGACATTGCTGATGCCTTTTTGCTGCAAGCCGTATAGCTTTTTCAGCTCCTGCAATTCGCTCAGATTGACCTTATCGCGTTGAAGCTGGATTTTCAGACGACCGTTTTCCTCCAAAAGGAGACGGTTTTGTTCCAACAGCTCGGTTTGTGATTGAGATTGGTTGGAAAAATATTGATAGAGACGGACCGGCTGATTTGCCAACCATTGCACCGGATAAAGAATCTCTGCTGCCGCAGTGCGCACGGGCTGCATCAGGTTGAAACGGCCGTCCGCCACCATAATGCCTGCGCCCAGTAACAAATACGCAATAAAACGAGGCAACAGCTTTTGGCCCTTTGCCTCGTCAAACCGTAAAGAAGAATGTTCCATTTCAGCCTGCCTTACGGGTTATCCACAAAGACGGCATTCCATTTGCCGATATAATCCAAGGCTTTGCCCGCACCATAAGCCACACAGTTCAAAGGCTGGTCGGCAATACCGACAGGCAGCCCCGTCGCATCCGCCAAAACCGTATCCATACCGTGCAGCAGCGCGCCACCGCCCGTCAACATAATTCCCCTGTCGGCAATATCGCCGGCCAACTCAGGCGGAGCCTGTTCCAAAGCAAGGCGCACGGCGCGGATAATCTGATTAACCGTTTCGCTCAAAGCCTCGCGCACCTCTTCCGAAGTAATGGCAATCGATTTGGGCGTACCTTCCGCCAAATCGCGACCTTTAATCCGCATGGCGGTTTCGGTTGCAAAACCGGAGGCTGAACCGATTGTTTTCTTCAATTCCTCAGCCGTCGCTTCACCAATCAACACGCCACGATGACGGCGCAGATAATGCACGATGCTATTATCAAACTCATCACCTGCCGCACGGACGGAGGCAGAATAAGCCATACCACCCAACGACAAAATGCCGATTTCCGTTGTGCCGCCGCCGATATCCACCACCATCGAACCGGCAGTATCTTCAATCGGCAAACCCGCACCCAAAGCAGCCGCCATCGGCTCCTCAATCAAATGTACGGAAGATGCACCTGCGGCAAACGCAGAATCCAAAATTGCCTTGCGTTCCACTTGGGTTGCCCCGCCCGGCACACAGATCACTACGCGCGGCGGCACAACCGAATTGCCTTGTATTGCTTTTTTAATCAACATACCCAGCATACGCTCGGCAATCGTAAAATCAGCAATCACCCCATCCCGCATAGGACGGACGATTTCAATATTGCGCGGCGCGCGCCCCTGCATTTTCTTGGCTTCCGTACCTACGGCGACAATCTTGCTTTTACCGCCCGTACCCGATTGAACCGCCACCACAGACGGCTCGTCCAAAACAATGCCTTTACCACGCACATAAATCAACGTGTTCGCCGTACCCAAGTCAATGGCGATATCGTTTGAGAAAAAACGGGATAAAAAACGAAACATAAAATACCTGAATATCGGCCCAGCACCGATTTTATTTAATTGTTATTCAAAATATTAAAAACATGGAAACAACGCCTTTTCAGACGACTTCCCTACTCCCCGTAATGAAACGTATGGCGAAATCACACGCCGTTTGAGTAGTTTTCGGTTATAATTCTTCGTTTCATCGAAGAAGAACGCAATGATACCCCAATAAAGGGGCGTTTGCTATCAGACAAGGATTTTTTATGGCTTTAAGCTTAACCGATGTGGAAAAAATCGCCAAACTCTCACGCCTTTCGCTGACCGAGGAAGAAAAAGGCAAAACCCTCTCAGAATTGAACGACATTTTTGCCATGGTCGAAAAGATGCAGAGCGTGAATACCGATGGTGTCGAGCCGATGGCACACCCCCACGAAGCCGCCCTGCGCCTGCGCGAAGATACAGTTACCGAAACCGACCATGCCGCCGAATATCAAGCCGTCGCACCCGAAGTGCGCAACCGCCTGTATATCGTGCCTCAGGTAATTGAAGAATAGATGGAATTTATCCTTTAGGAAAACCAATAATGAATAAATTTTTGACCACATTATTACTTGGCGTACTCACGGTTAACGCCTACGCTATGCCTAAGGATGACAACAACCCTAAATCCTCTGTATTGCCTGTTGTTCATTCCGAGCAAGCCGTGCATTTGTATGACTACGAAACACCTGACGGGAAATACAGCGCATCACTCTATCCGAACAGTATCAAAAATCTCGGTAATGGTTGGTATTCAACCATTACACGGCATCAATCTGCGGTTTCAGGCAAACATGCCCATATGCTGATTTTAGATTGGGTACATTGCCAAGAACCCAAACAATCTGTTATGAGCGCGATTGCCCTGTTTGACAAAAACGGACAACTTGAAGAGCGTATCGACGTTCACAATTACAATAGTCCCAACAAAATGCCGCAAGAAGCCATTGAGCAGCTGAAAAAGGAAGATTCCAGCGAAACAATGCACAGTGACAAAATGGTGGAAACCGTTTGCAGCCGCGTAAAATAAAAATGTAAGTTGTTTTACCTAGTTTAAATATTTGCAGTTTCAGACGACCTGAAAAGGAATTTCTGTGAAACAAGCCTTCATTTATACTGACGACAAGTCCCAGAAATTTTGGATTATCAATTCCGATGGTAGCGACATCATGGTCAATTTCGGCAAACTTGGTGCAACCGGACGTTACCAAATTACCGAATACGACGATGAAGTCGAGTGTCAAAAAGCTGCTGACAAGCTCATTACGCAAAAGACCAAAAAAGGCTACAAACCTGCTCCCGATTTTAATTTCATCGACCGCTTTTATTTTGACGATGAAGATTTCGGTCCACATCGCAAAACCTCGCATCCACACTTCGTCCGATACTTAACCGATAATTTCTATTATGACTGCGGTGACGAAGAGGCTCCGTTTGGCAGTGATGAAGGCAGTGATGCGTTGTATGAGCTTGCACAAGCCTTCCGCAAAAATGCCGATCTGGATATATTGGCTTTCCCTCAGAAATTGATTTGTGAATATTGGGGTATGGATTACCTGCCGCCTCAAGCAGACCAAACTGCCAAAAGCATTGAAGAACTGTGTAAACAACAGGAAACCGAAGTTTACCAATCCGATAGAGTGATTATTGCTGCTACATTCGGCAGCATTAAAATTACAGGTCGTCTGAAACCTGAATTGCAGCAACTTGCCCTACTTGCCATGCAGAGGCTTGACATATTGGCACAGCTACGCGGTTGGTGTTTTGCTGGTACTTTGTCTGAGATCAATCAACAAATGGCAGATGACTTGCAACGTTTTGCTGTTGCACAGGTGAACCATTTTCAGACGACCTAACTATGAAACATCAGCGTGCCGAGCCTGTATGCACAATGTCTCCCAAGCGACTCATCAAGATACTGGGCTACCTGCGTGAATATGCTCAACAGTGGAATAAAGCATACGAAGAAATCGCCGAGCAAGTCTGCCACGCATTTGCCGATACCCAACTAAAGAACGGAATTGGGATATTGGAAGCCGACTGCGTGGATGACTGGATGGATACCAATAATCCGGAACGTTGCCGCTATCGTGCTGAAGATGAACGGGATTATTGGGAAAATGTCCTTTTTCAAGGACACCGCGTAGGAGAAATCCCACGTTTTAATCCCTGTTCTGCCATCACATTTATGGATAGTATAGGCAGGCATTTCGCCCTACCATATTACTTGCTTTGGGCATTACAAGACCCTGACGGTATGATTGCCGATACATTGGCTTATGCCTTGGAGAACAGCTATTATACCGATGAACTGCTGCTCAACGCTGCTCAACAACGTGCTTTGTTGAATACAGTCCGTTTTCTCGTGGAAATAACGGCAAATACCTACGACGACGGCTACTCTTCATATATTGACAGCCCATGGCAGGCTGCATTTGAACACTTAAATCAAATATTGTCAGATGCCAATATTTTGCCCGATAAAAACTAAGCCTTCCAAAAGAAGGTCGTCTGAAAGAACAAGTACGGTTACAAAACAGTTCTGTTTCGCATACGAATAGAATAGACAAAAAGTACGAAGCAAAGGAATCCCATGTCCACCGAGCAACAACACCTTCACACAGTTGCCGTTAGCCACATCCACCAATGTTTCAACCGTATCAAGAAATAGGCCGAACAGGCAGGTAAAGAAGTTGCCGCATATTATTTCTATCTGGTAGACGACTTTTTCGCCGCAGGCAATGCCGCCATTACCTATCAGGATTTGGCTGCTTTTACCGTCGAACACGCAGACGAATATGAAAATTGCACCATTTTGCAGGCGATTTGGGATGGCAGATGTACCCTTTATGACAGTGAAACCGAGCCTCAGAACGTTTCAGATAACTGGCTGGAAAACCAAAGCGAGCTCTACCAAGCTGCATACCTCAGCATAGAGAACCTAGATGATGATGCTTATCAGCAAAAACGTGCCGAATACGAAACCGCCCTGATAGCCGCACTGCAACAATGCGACCAAGAAGGTCTGTTCGGCAATCGTGCTGAAAACGGTATATTGCTGTTTGCGTTTTATATTGATGATTATGATGAAAATGACGAACAATCACTGCTTTACCGTTCCACCACTCAGCTCAACCAACCGGATACTTACCAAAAATTGATAGGTTGATATTTTCAGACGACCCTGAAATCAGCCTACACCATTAAACTCTTTGAAATCCCACTTATTTAAACTAAAAGACTCTTATGACCCAATACACCCTCAAACAAGCCAGCCAACTGCTGCAATCCAAGCAAATCTCCGCCGTCGAACTGGCAACCGAATACCTCGCCTCCATTGCTGCGCAGAACCCGGCAATCAACGGCTACATTACTCTCGACCAAGACAAAACCCTAGCCGAAGCCCGTGCCGCCGACGCGCGTATCGCGCAAGGCAACGCCACGGCGCTTACCGGCGTACCCATCGCCTACAAAGATATTTTCTGCCAAACAGGCTGGCGCAGCGCATGCAGCTCCAAAATGCTGGACAACTTCGTTTCGCCCTACACTGCCACCGTCGTGCAAAACCTGCTCGATGAAGGCATGGTAACGCTTGGCCGTACCAATATGGACGAGTTTGCCATGGGCTCGACCAATGAGACCTCGTTCTACGGCGCGACTAAAAACCCGTGGAATCCCGAACACGTCCCAGGCGGCTCGTCCGGCGGTTCCGCAGCCGTTGTTGCCGCACGTCTTGCCCCTGCCGCGCTCGGTTCAGATACCGGCGGCTCCATTCGCCAGCCCGCATCACACTGCGGCATCACCGGCATCAAACCCACCTACGGCACGGTTTCCCGCTTCGGCATGGTTGCCTACGCTTCCAGTTTCGACCAAGCCGGTCCGATGGCGCAAACCGCCGAAGACTGCGCGATTTTGCTCAATGCAATGGCGGGCTTTGACAAGCGCGATTCCACCAGTTTGGAACGCAGCAAGGAAGACTACACCCGCGATTTGGACAAACCGCTCAAAGGCATAAAAATCGGTCTACCTAAAGAATATTTCGGCGAAGGCGCGGATGCCGATGTACAGGCTGCTTTGCAAAGCGTCATCAACCTTTTAAAAGCACAAGGTGCGGAAACCATTGAAGTTTCCCTGCCGCAAACCGCCCTGTCCATCCCCGCTTACTATGTCCTCGCTTCCGCCGAAGCCAGCACCAATCTTTCCCGCTACGACGGCGTACGCTACGGCCACCGCGCCGCCCAATTCGGCGACCTTGAAGAAATGTACAGCAATACCCGCTCCGAAGGTTTCGGCAGCGAAGTCAAACGCCGCATCATGATCGGTACTTATGTGTTGTCGCACGGCTACTACGATGCCTATTACCTGAAAGCCCAAAAACTGCGCCGCCTCGTTGCCAACGATTTTCAGACAGCCTTCGCGCAATGCGATTTCATCCTCGCCCCGACTGCGCCCACCGCCGCCCCCAAACTCGGCAGCGACATCCACGATCCCGTGCAGATGTACCTTTCCGACATCTACACCATCGCCGTGAATCTGGCAGGATTGCCCGCCCTGACCCTGCCTGCAGGTTTCAGCAGCAGCGGACTGCCCATCGGCGTGCAGTTCATCGGCAACCACTTCTCCGAAGCCAAAATCCTTGGCGCAGCGCATCAAGTACAGTTGGCAAGTGATTGGCATACGAAAGCACCGGAGTAGAATTTATTAGTAGAAATTATCCAAAAATAAAATCCAGATTTCAGGCTGTTGTTTTCAGATGATCTAAAAAAAGAAAACCGTCTAATTTCCAACAGTCTGAAACTAACAAAATTACTAAAATAATGGAATATTACGATTACTTTTCCCCAAAATTTTGGCAATTCTTATGGGGTTTATGGCAGACAACGGGGCTGGAAATATCTACAAGCATTGTGTTATTTCTGCTGTACTGGCTCATCCTTTCTGTACTTGTTACGTACATTTTATGGCGTAAACGTCCAAAAACGCCGCATTTTTGGCGAAAACATTTATTACTCAATAGCATTATCTGCCTACCTTTGAGTTTGTTTATCAACCTTGGTTACATAGTCATGCGTTTTATTATGCCGGCTCGCAATCAAGCGGCATATTACGGACAGTTGACGTTGCATCCTCTGGAACAAACATTTGTTACATTATTTAATGTTATTTATTCTTACGAATGGCTGTTCCTCGTATCTGCTGTGGCTGCTGTGAATGTATTACTACTGGCTATTTGGCGTAAAAAGCTTTTTAAACAATCATCGCCATCCTGAATGCAAGCAGGTTTCTATGTATTAAGGAAACTTAAACTATGCCTTGGGAAACAGTAATCGGCTTAAGAATTTACGTCCAGTTCAACCCCCAATTCAAAATCTTCAGCGACGCACCGACCGAATTTGGTGCGGAATCTGATGTGTATACCTGCGCAGAGGGAAAGGTATAATGCCGGATCAGTTTGTTTTTCCAGATTTCAAAACCGTATATAAGGATGCGCCGAAATTTCAAATCCAGCATTTGAAATTCTCCTTACGCAGGTTGTTTACACGGCGACAAGTCAAAGATTTTGAAAACTTTGTCAACGCCTCTGCGCCACGCCGTACCTTTTTTCAAAGGTGGCCGCAAGATGCCTATCCGTTGATACATGCCTTTGTCGACCAACGTTTCAACAAACGGCGCAGGCTACAAGTCATGAAAGAAGACCTGCTGACAGCCGAAAAACTGTTCGGGCAGGAAACGCTCGCCAATATGACGACGCGCAAATTCCATGTCGTTCTGGCGCATCTTTCAAACGGCCTGACTTTATGGCTGAACCGGAACGATAATTGCGTGGATGAAGGAATGTGGTCGCTATCCTTGCGCGACAGCGAAGGAAAACGTCTCTACATGGCAACCTTCGCCTTAGTTGACAGCAAATTGCTGGCCGCTTCTATCCAAGGCCCCGCAGGGGAAGAAGCTAAAGACCTTGTACGTAGCCTGACCAAACAACTCCACGGCCTACGTCCGCAGCAACTGATGGTAACCGCCCTGCAATATTTTTCGACATCGCTCAATTTGGGCAGCGTTGTCGGCATTGCCCAAGAGCATCAGGTCAAACTGCGCTGGCGGCTGAAGAAACGGGTCAAAATGAATTACGACCTGTTTTGGCAGGAGAACGGCGCAACGCTCGAAAGCGACGGCTACTGGCATCTGCCGCAAATCCCGCCGCGAAAAGACTTGGCGGAAATCGAAAGCAAAAAGCGTTCGATGTACCGCAAACGTTACCAAATGCTGGATAACATGGCGGGCGAGATACAGGCTTGCTTTCAGAAGACTTGATTCTGCGTTTTCAGACGACCTTGCCATTTGAAAAACAAACGGGTCGTCTGAAAACGGCTGACCACTTTATATTATTGACATCAAAAGAAAGAACCTCTTATGACTTGGGAAACAGTAATCGGCTTGGAAATCCACGTCCAGCTCAACACCCAATCCAAAATTTTCAGCGGCGCATCGGCTGCGTTCGGAGCGGAACCCAATGCGCACGCCAGCGTGGTGGAATGCGCGCTGCCGGGCGTGCTGCCGGTGATGAACCGCGAAGTCGTTGAAAAAGCCATCAAATTGGGCTTGGCTTTGGATGCGAAAATCAATCAGAAAAACGTGTTCGACCGCAAAAACTACTTCTACCCCGACTTGCCAAAAGGGTATCAAATCAGCCAGTTGGATTTACCGATTGTAGAACACGGCAAACTGGAAATCGTGGTCGGCGACGATGTAAAAACCATCAACGTAACCCGCGCGCACATGGAAGAAGATGCGGGCAAATCCGTGCATGAGGGCCTGAACGGCACGACCGGTATCGACCTGAACCGTGCCGGCACGCCGTTATTGGAAGTGGTATCCGAACCCGAAATGCGCTCCGCTGCCGAAGCCGTTGCCTACGCCAAAGCCTTACACAGCTTGGTAACATGGCTGGACATTTGTGACGGCAATATGGCGGAAGGCTCGTTCCGCGTCGATGCCAACGTATCCGTGCGTCCGAAAGGTCAAGCGGAATTCGGCACGCGCCGTGAGATTAAAAACCTTAATTCCTTCCGCTTCTTGGAGCAGGCGATTAATTACGAAGTGGAAGCGCAAATCGAGATTTTGGAAGACGGCGGCAAAGTACAGCAGGCAACCATGTTGTTTGACCCGGAAAAAGGCGAAACCCGCGTGATGCGTTTGAAAGAAGACGCGCACGACTACCGTTACTTCCCCGACCCTGATTTGCTGCCCGTCATCATTTCAGACGACCGGTTGCAAAAAGCCAAAGAAGAAATGCCAGAGCTGCCGAAAGAAATGGCGGCGCGTTTCGTGACGGACTACGGCGTGTCCGACTACGACGCGCGCCTGCTCACCGCCAGCCGCGTGCAGGCTGCCTATTTTGAAGAAGCCGCCAAAGCCAGCGGACAAGGCAAGCTGATTGCCAACTGGATGAACGGCGAACTCGCCGCCACGCTGAACAAAGAAGGCATGGAACTTGCCGACAGCCCGATTACCGCCCCACGCCTCGCCGCGCTGGTAGGCAAAATCGCCGACGGCACTCTAAGCAGCAAATTGGCGAAAAAAGCCTTTGAAGCCATGTGGGCGGAACCCGAAGCCTCCATTGCCGAAATCATCGAAAAACACGGCTTGCAGCAGATGACCGATACCGGCGCGATTGAAGCCATGGTGGACGAAGTGCTGGCAAACAACGCCAAAGCAGTGGAACAATTTAAATCCGGCAACGAAAAAGCCCTGAATGCGATTGTGGGACAAGTGATGAAAGCCAGCAAAGGCAAAGCGAATCCCGCACAGGTGCAGGAATTGGTTAGAGCGAAGTTGGGGTAAACAAGGTGCAGGCTGCCTGAAAAACGATAAAAGGGTTTTCAGGCAGCCTGAAACCGTTTTTAAACCGGAAAAGGAAAATGCAATGAAAACCGTCGTCGTTATTATCTTGGAACAGTTTGCCGACTGGGAATCCACTTTGCTGACTCCTGTTTTACAACAATTTGCAGGCTATACCGTCCGCTACGTTTCCACCGACCGAAATCCGAAAACATCCATGGGTAATCTACGCGTTCAGCCCGATTTAACCTTGGACGAACTGCCGCCCGACACCGCCGCTTTGATTCTAAACGGCGCAACCCAATCGTGGCGCGATTTATCCGATGAAAACCGCCTAAAAATTGCCGACTTGGTTCGCACGTTTAAGCAGCAGGGCAAGATTGTGGGCGGTATTTGTGAAGGTACCTATTTTCTTGCCGCCAACGGTCTGTTGAACGACTGCCGCCACACCGCCAACAGCTTGGCTGCCATTGCCGATTTACCCGAATACACTAACCGGCAGGCTTATGTGGAAACCAAACGCGAAGCCGTGCGGGACGGCAACGTTATTACCGCCAACGGCACGGCTTTTGTCGATTTTGCTCTCCAAATTTTGTCTGCCTTGGGTGATATTCCCGAAGACCTTATCGCCCGATGCAGGGAAATGTGGCAGTAGTAAAGTAGAGGAAATACTGACCGTTCACACGTTCTACATTCAAAGGTCAGCGTGACATGTGCCTGTATTGGTGGTTCGCATGGCAAGGCGGTCAAACTTATGCATTGGGCTCAAACCGTATCCGTTAATGCACTTGCAGTGAAACTCCAAGCCGGATATTCATGTCCGACTTGCGAACTCATTACCCGGAGGTCGTCTGAAAATGAAAACAGGCTTTCAGACGACCCTTTTTTATAGTAGATTAAAACCTAATCTTTCTTGTCCTTTTCCCATCCCCCAATCTATTCAAACCACACCAAGCTATGACCCATACCATTACCCTACCCGACCAAACCACCTTTACCGCCAACGACGGCGAAACGGTTTTAGCCGCTGCCGCCCGTCAAAACCTCAATCTGCCCCATTCCTGCAAAAGCGGTGCCTGCGGGCAATGCAAAGCCGAACTGGTGAGCGGCGATATTCAAATGGGCGAACACTCGGAACAGGCCTTATCCGAAGCAGAAAAAGCCCAAGGCAAGATTTTGATGTGCTGCACCACCGCGCAAAGCGACATCAGCATCAACATCCCCGGCTACAACGCCAACTCGCTACCCGTCCGCACCCTGCCCGCCCGTATTGAAAGCATGGTTTTCAAACACGATGTCGCCCTCCTGAAACTTGCCCTGCCCAAAGCCCCGCCGTTTGCTTTCTATGCCGGGCAATATATTGATTTACTGCTGCCGGGCAACGTCAGCCGCAGCTACTCCATCGCCAATTCGCCCGACCAAGAAGGCATTTTGGAACTGCACATCCGCAGGCGCGAAAACGGCGTCTGTTCGGAAATGATTTTCGGCAGCGAACCCAAAGTCAAAGAAAAAGGCATCGTCCGCATCAAAGGCCCGCTCGGTTCGTTTACCTTGCAAGAAGGCAGCGGCAAACCCATCATCCTTCTGGCAACCGGTACAGGCTATGCCCCCATCCGCAGCATCCTGCTCGACCTTATCCGCCAAGACAGCAGTCGCGCCGTCCATTTCTACTGGGGCGCGCGTCACCAAGATGATTTGTACGCACTCGAAGAAGCTCAAGAACTGACAGGTCGTCTGAAAAACGCCCGCTTCACCCCCGTCCTATCAAAAGCCGATGAGGGCTGGCAAGGCGAAAAAGGATACGTCCAAACCTCCGCCGCAAAAGATTATCCCGACTTGAGCGGTTACGAAGTTTATGCCTGCGGTTCCGTCGCCATGACCGAAAGTGCGAAATCCGTGTTAACTGCGCAATGCAGCCTGCCTGAGACAACCTTCTATTCGGATGCGTTTTCGCCCGCGCAATAGATATACCCGCGCAAATCTAATCCTGCCGCAACCGCAAAAGGCTTGGGAACTGAGTTGTCTTAAAAAATAATGTGCCGATGTCATCGAAAAATTTTTCAGACGACCTCGGCACATTATTTTGTCAAAAGGTCGTCTGAAAACGAATTTAGTGGGATTACTCAGGTTTTCAGACGACCTTCGGATTTGGGCGAGCCTTATTCCGCTACCGTTTTGCGAATAAGCTTTTCAGCATTGGCGAGCGTGTTTTCCACTTCGGCAAACTCGATTTTGCTGCCCGACACCAGCGCGCGCGTGTCGTTGAACACGACTTGGACTGCGCCGTCGGTTTCGGTAACGAGGACACGCAACGGCAGTTGCAGGGCGAAGGCGGGGTCTTTTTGCATCAGCGGCGTGCCGGCTTTGGGCGTACCGAAGACGATGACTTTGGCGGGCTGCATGTCCAAACCGCTTCGACGCGCGGCGGCTTGGTGGTCGATGACGGCGAACACGGTCATGCCTTTTTCTTTGACGGCGGTTTCCAAACGGCGGACGGTATCGTCGAAACTGTATTTGCTGATAGCGGTATGGGTTTGATTCATGGCTGAACTTTGTCGGGAATCGGGTTGTCGGGCGGCATCACCGCCGTGTGAAGCGCAGGCGGTCAGGGCGGCGAGGATGGCGGCTGCGGCGAAGGTGCGTATCGGTTTCATGTTTTTCCTTGGATAAAAGGTCGTCTGAAACGTTTCAGACGACCTTGTTGCTGGTTATTTCAAACCTTTTTTCACCAAGTCTTCGTAACCGCCGTGGTTGGTTACGTTGGTGTAGCCTGCTTTTTTCAACTCGGTAAGCGCGGCTTCGGCACGGCGGCCGCTACGGCAGTAGAGGTTGACGGGTGCGTTTTTGTCGGGGCTGACGCTTTTGATGCGTTCGACGATTTGGTCGTGCGGAATGTTGACAGCACCTTGTAGATGGCCGGATTTGAATTCTTCTTCGGAACGTACGTCAATCCATACGCCTTTTGCTTTGGCAGGTTGCGCGTTTGCAGCTTTGGCGGCAGGTGCGGCAAAGGATACGGCGGCAGGCAGGACAAGTGCGGCGGCAGTCAGCGCGGCAGTCAGCAATTTTTTCATGGTCGTTTCTCCAAACGGTTGAACAAAGATATCAATCTAAACGGTTTGGCGGCAAAAAGCAATGTTCCGTCAACAGAAGGGTCGTCTGAAACGGGAGTTTTTTCAGACGACCCTTTGAGACAAAATCAACGCTGCGCGTCAACCGCTTCCAAAGCACGCAGGGCATAAGTGTAGGCTGCGCCTGCGTTCAAGGAAATAGCGGTCGCCAGCGCGCCGGCGATTTCGCTTTCAGTCGCACCCGCTTTGGCGGCTGCGGCGGCGTGTACGCTGATGCAGCTTTCGCAACGGGTGGTGATGGCGACGGCGAGGGCAATCAGCTCGCGGGTTTTCGCATCCAAGGCTTCGGCTGCGGCGGCTTGTTCCAGCGCGCCGTAGGCTTGCAGCATTTTAGGGTGGTTTTTACCCAGCTCGCCGAATGATTTTTTAACGTGTGCGGTGTGTTCGGGCCAATTTTGAAACATTTTGATTTCCTTTCTAATGTGTTTGCAAATGAAGGATGTTGCACTTTTTTACATCCGATGGATGGCATTATTGCAATAATTTGACTATTATAATCGTCAAATCATCTCATTCACTTGCAAAAAATACTTATGGACACTTTGGACAAACTCATCGAACTGGCGCAAATCACCGGCAGTGTGGACATACAATGCCTGTTCCGCGACAAATGGTACGCCCCGCACGAACGCAGGCGCGCGCACGGTATCGCGCACCTCGTCGTCGCCGGAGAAAGCTACATCAAAATCGAAGGCGAACCCGAAGCGCGGCTCTTGCAAACCGGCGACCTTATCTTTTTCCCGCGCGGCGCGGAACACATCATCAGCAGCGAAGCGGACTGCAACAACTGCGGCGATACACCGCATATCGGCAACAGCGGCGCATTTACAGTCGCCTCATCCCGTAGCGGCGGCGAAAAAAGCCTCGATTTGTTCTGCGCCCGTTTCGAATACGACGAACACGCCGATATCATGCACGACCTGCCCGAAACCGTCCTTATCGAGATGGACCATCCCTCGCTGCAATGTCTTATCTCCATGTTGCAATACGAAAGCGCACACACGCTTTCCGGCTCGCGCGCTATCGTCAACGCCCTCTCCTCCGTCCTCCTCGTCCTCATCGTCCGCGCCCATCTCGAACAAGGCGGAGAAGCACCATTAGGCGGCATACTCAACGGCCTGCGCGATAAACGTCTGCGCCAACTCATCCAAACCGTCGTCAGCCGCCCCGAAGACGAATGGAACATCGAAAAAATGACCGCGCTTGCCAACCTTTCCCGCGCCCAACTGATGCGCCTGTTCAAACAGCAAACCGGCATCAGCCCCCACGCCTTCGTCAACCTCATCCGCCTGCGCCAAGCCGCCGTATTGCTGCGGCAAACTGCCGATTCCGTCTTGTCTGTCGCGCTGAGCGTCGGCTTCCAGTCCGAAACCCACTTCGGCAAAGCGTTTAAAAAACAATACGGGATTTCGCCGGGGCAGTATCGGAAAAATGAAACAGCAGATGAAAATACCAGCCAGTCGCTTGAAGGCATTTGAACTCAAAAGGTCGTCTGAAAACGGCAAAAGCGTCATAACCCTTTGATTTATCGTTTAGCCATTGAGATACTGCGGAAAAGCCTGTTTGGATACACCGTTTATTTGCCTATATAATCCATTTTTCCTTTTTCAGACGACCTCTTATGCTCAGCTACCGCCACGCCTTCCATGCCGGCAACCATGCCGATATGATCAAGCATTTCATCCTTTTCCTGACGCTTGATTACTTCAATCAAAAAGACAAGCCCTATTGGTATATCGATACCCACAGCGGCGCGGGTTTATATGACTTGAGCGGCAGCGAGGCGCAAAAAGTCGGCGAATACAGACAAGGCATCCGGTTGCTCCAAGAGGCGGAAAATCTGCCGCCCGAGCTGTCCGCCTTCATTGCCCGCCTGAATACCATACTCCCACAAAAGCAACTCTATTGCGGTTCGCCGTGGCTTGCCCAAGCCCTGACGCGCGACAGCGACAAACTGCGTTTGTTTGAGCTGCACCCTGCCGATTTCCAACATCTGAAAAACAATATGGAAGAAGCGCGTTTGGGCAGACGCGGGCAAATAATGCAGGCAGACGGTTTTCGCGGTCTGATTTCACTGTTGCCCCCGCCGCCGCGCCGTGCCGTCGTCCTGATAGACCCTCCGTATGAAGAAAAACAAGACTATCAGCGCGTTGTCCATACTTTAAAAGACGCGCTCAAACGCTTTGAGCAGGGTTGTTATATGGTTTGGTATCCCTGCTTGAGCCGAGAAGAAAGCCGCAAGCTGCCCGAGCAACTGCAAAAGCTGATGCCCGACAGCTACCTGCACGCCGAGCTGCACGTCCACACCCCGCGTCCGGACGGATTCGGGATGCACGGCAGCGGCATGTTTATCATCAACCCGCCCTACCTGCTGCCGGAACTGCTGAAAAACAACCTTCCCGCGTTGACCGACATACTGGCGCAAGACAACGGCGCGCGATTCGTCTTAAACAGCTGCATAAAATAATCAGCCATCCCCAGCCCGCCAAACGAAGACACTGGCGGGAAATCCTATGGCAGAGGCCTCCGATTTAAACTACAATTCACTACATTGTTTTTACGCTTTCAAATTATGACTATCAGACATCCCGCTTCATTGCTTTTGGCTTCCCTTTGTGCGCTTTTTCTATGCTCGTGCGAACGCTCAGTCCAAGATACGGTACAAGAAACCTTCGGCGAAGAGCTTCGCGGCCACTTCATCAGCAGCGCGACAGCCATCTGCGTGGAAAAAGCGCCGAAAAGCAGCGCGATACCGTCTGATACCGTACAGCAAATCTGTTCGTGCGCTTCGGAAAAAACCGCAGACCAGATATCCATCGACGATATGTCGAAACTGATCGGCGGCGAAGTTGGCGGCGAGCTGAAAACCAAAATCAAACAAAGCGCGGTCGAATGCGCCAAAGAAATGATAGGCGGCACCGCCTCCGCCCCTTCAAGCAAAAAATAAATACCGACCTCGTCTGAAAACCATAGTGGATTAAATTTAAATCAGGACAAGGCGACGAAGCCTCAGACAGTACAAATAGTACAGCAAGGCAAGGCAAGGCCGTACTGGTTTAAAGTTAATCCACTATATTTTCAGACGACCTTTTCTTTTTTATAGCCAGAAACCGAGTCCGATATGAAAACATTAGCGCAATTCCTACCGCAGCATTTACAGCAAAACAGCATTCCTGCCGAATTGGGCAGCGTCCTCGAATCCATTGTCGCCGCCTGCTCCGATATCAGCGGCAAAGTCCGCTTGGGCGCACTCGCCGGCGTGTTGGGCATGGCGGGTACGGGCAATATTCAGGGCGAAGATCAGAAAAAGCTGGATGTGATTGCCAACGATATCCTGATTGACGTCTTGAAAAACAACGCCCATGTCGCCGGTTTGGCAAGCGAGGAAGAGGATACTTTTGTGGCAGCCAACGAAAACGGCGGCTATCTCGTCTTGTTCGACCCTCTGGACGGCTCGTCCAATATCGACGTCAATATTTCCGTCGGCACGATTTTTTCCGTACTTACCAAGCCCGAAGGTCGTCTGAATACCGAATCCTTCCTGCAAAAAGGCCGTGACCAAGTGGCGGCAGGTTATGTTTTGTACGGCCCGCAAACCCAATTGGTGTTCACTTTGAAACACGACGTTTTCGTGTTCACGCTCAACGAAAACAACGAATTCGTCCTGACCAAAGAAAATCCGCAAGTTCCGGCATCGACCAAAGAGTTTGCCATCAATATGTCCAACACCCGCCACTGGCAAGCCCCTATGCAGCAATATATTAACGAGCTGCTGGCAGGCGATACGGGCGTTCGCGGTAAAAATTACAATATGCGCTGGGTGGCGAGCATGGTCGCAGAAATCCACCGCATCCTGATGCGCGGCGGCGTCTTCATGTATCCTCAAGACAAACGCGATCCGTCCAAACCCGGCAAGCTGCGCCTGATGTACGAAGCCAATCCGATGAGCCTGATTTTGGAACAGGCAGGCGCGGCGGCAAGCAATGCTTTGGAAAACATGCTCGACATCGTCCCCACAGGTCTGCAC
This sequence comes from Neisseria sp. HMSC074B07, assembly GCF_001810355.1. Lineage (NCBI taxonomy): Bacteria > Pseudomonadati > Pseudomonadota > Betaproteobacteria > Neisseriales > Neisseriaceae > Neisseria > Neisseria sp. HMSC074B07. Next base: position 39,684 of record NZ_KV800905.1, read on the forward strand.
CAACGCGTAGCCGTCGTCATGGGCAGCCGCGAGGAAGTCGAATATGTCGGCAAGCTGCATCAAAAATAAGATGTTGAGTTTGTAGGCTATCCTGTCATAAAAAGGTCGTCTGAAAATCCGTTTCAGCATTCTCTATGAACGTTGAAACAGGTTTTCAGACGACCTTTTGTGTATTATTTAGTATTCGGGCATTTACAAGGCATGCTGTTCGGCAAGCCTTGAATCATCTGCGGGCCGTTATGGCCTTTCGCCCAAAATCATCGAGCCTATGCCCGCATCGGTGAAGATTTCCAGCAAAAGCGCGTTGGGCAGGCGGCCGTCGATGATGTGAGTGGCTTTGACGCCGTTGCTTGCCGCTTCGACGGCAGAGCTGATTTTGGGCAACATACCGCCGTAGAGCGTGCCGTCTGCGATTAATTCGCCGATACGGCTTGGGGTCAGGTTGGTCAGCAGGTTGCCTTCTTTGTCCATCACGCCGGCGATATTGGTCATCATCAGCAGTTTTTCCGCGTTTAGCTCTTCCGCCAGTTTGCCTGCGACCAAATCCGCGTTGATATTGAAGGCTTCGCCTTTTGCGCCGACGCCGATGGGCGCAACGACGGGGATGCAGCCGCGTTCGATCAAGCCTTCAATCAGGCGCACGTCTATGCTTTCGACCGTGCCGACTTGTCCGATGTCCACGCCTGCCCGTTCGGGCGTATCGACCAGCAGTTTTTTGGCCTTGATGAAGTGGTTGTCGCGCCCAGTTACGCCGACCGCGCGTCCGCCCTGCAAATTAATCAGTGAGACGATTTCTTTATTCACATGACCGCCCAACACCATTTCGACGATATCCATCGTTTCGCCGTCGGTCACGCGCATGCCTTGCACGAATTCGCCTTTTTTACCGATTTTTTCCAACATTTCATTAATTTGCGGGCCGCCGCCGTGGACGATGACGGGATGGATGCCCACCAGTTTGAGCAAAACGACATCGCGGGCGAAACCTTCTTTCAAAGCAGGCTCGGTCATAGCGTTGCCGCCGTATTTGATGACGATGACGGAGCCGGAAAAACGGCGGATATACGGCAGGGCTTCGGCTAAAATGCGCGCTTTGTCGGCTGCGGAAATGGGATGGGATTCGCTCATAATCGTGTCTCATTATTAACAATTTAATCATTATAGCGGATTACCTTTGAATCAGTAAAAATCAGCTTCGCAACTGTTTGCTGCTTCGCCGTCTTGTCCTGATTTAAAGTGAATCTGCCCTATCTTAACGTCAAAGGTCGTCTGAAACAACATTCCCCGCCCCTTATCGGTTGAGGACGCGCCCGTCGGAATGGTAGAATCAACGGATTCGGGCATATCGGTTTGCCGTCGCCGACGGACGCGGTATCGCCCACACATTTTTTCAAACAACGGTTATCCGGTTCGCCCGATATACCGAGGACTTTCCCATGATTAAAATCAGCACTCAATTTGATGCCGGCTCCGTCGTCGTCAAAGACCTGACCGACCCTGCCAATATCCGCCTCGCCCTGCGTCCGGACAACGCTTCCGATTTCGCCCAATGGTTTTACTTCCGCCTGCAAGGTGCGGCCTACCAGAATTGCGTGATGCACTTTGAAAACGCGGCGGATTCGGCTTATCCGCAAGGCTGGGAAGATTATCAGGCGTGCGCCTCTTACGACCGTCAAAATTGGTTCCGCGTCCCGACCGAATACGAAAACGGCGTGCTGACCATCAACCATACGCCGCTCTCCAACAGCGTTTACTACGCCTATTTCGAGCCCTACTCCCACGAGCAGCATTTAAACCTCTTGGGCGACGCGCAAGGCAGCGGGCTTTGCCGCATCGACGACTTGGGCAGCACCGTACAAGGCCGCGACATCAACCTGCTGACCATCGGCAACCAAGTCGAAAGCGACATGAAAATCTGGATTATCGCGCGTCAACATCCGGGCGAAACGATGGCGGAATGGTTTATCGAAGGCCTGCTCGGCCGCCTGCTCGATCCGCAAGACCCGACTGCACGCACTCTGCTTGACCGCGCCACGTTCTACATCGTGCCGAACATGAACCCCGACGGCTCGGTATTGGGCAACCTTCGAACCAATGCCGCCGGCGCAAACCTCAACCGCGAATGGGAAAATCCGACTTTGGAAAAAAGCCCGGAAGTCTTCCTCGTGCGCGAAAAAATGCTGGAAACCGGCGTGGATTTGTTCCTAGACATTCATGGCGACGAAGCATTGCCGTTTGTCTTTGTTGCCGGTACGGAAGGCGTGCCGAACTACAATCCGCGCATTGCCGCGCTGGAAACGCAGTTCAAAACCGCCCTGCTCTCCGCCAGCCCCGACTTCCAAGACGAATACGGCTATGAAAAAGACGCGCCCGGTCAGGCAAACATGACGCTCGCGACCAACTGGGTGGGCAACCGTTTCGACTGCCTCGCCTATACGCTCGAAATGCCGTTTAAAGACAATGCCAACCTGCCCGACGACGATTTCGGCTGGAACGGTCAACGCTCCCTGCGTTTGGGCGAAGCCATGTTGTCGGCTGTCTTGAACGTTGTCGATGATTTACGATAATTCTTTTCCCATCACGCAAAAGGTCGTCTGAAAATCCCAATCGGGATTTTCAGACGACCTTTGTCGGGCTAAAAACACATAAACCGCCCTTCCCATAAGGAACACACATCATGATGATACATCCGCAGTTCGACCCCGCATTAATCAGTTTCGGACCTATCGCCATCCGCTGGTATGCCCTCAGCTATATCGTCGGCTTTATACTTTTCCTATGGCTGGGTCGCCGCCGTATTAAGCAAGGCAACACCGCTTTTACGAAAGAAATGCTCGACGACTTCCTAGGTTGGGGGGCAATAGGCGTCATACTCGGCGGACGACTTGGCTATATCCTGTTTTACAAATTCTCATACTACCTCGAACATCCGCTTGACATGATCAAAGTCTGGGAAGGAGGCATGTCGTTTCACGGCGGCTTCTTGGGCGTCGTCATCGCCATGTGGCTGTTCAGCCGCAAACATAAAATCAGTACCTTGAAAACCATGGATTTTGTCGCGCCGCTCGTTCCGCTGGGTTTGGCTTCCGGCCGGATCGGTAACTTTATCAACGGCGAACTCTGGGGCCGCATTACCGACATCAACGCCTTTTGGGCAATGGGCTTCCCGCAAGCGCGCGCAGAAGACCTCAACGCCGCCGTGCGCAACCCGCTTTGGGCGGAATGGATGCAGCAATACCACGTCCTGCCGCGCCACCCTTCGCAACTCTACCAATTCGCCCTTGAAGGCATCTGCCTCTTCATCGTCGTATGGATTTTCTCCAAAAAACCGCGCCCGACGGGACAAGTCGCCTCCCTCTTCCTCGGCGGCTACGGCTTCTTCCGCTTCATCGCCGAATACGCCCGCCAGCCCGACGACTATCTCGGCCTGCTCACCTTGGGCTTGTCGATGGGACAATGGTTGAGCGTGCCGATGATTGTTTTGGGCGCGATCGGTTTTGTTTGGTTCGGTAAGAAAAACCGCCTGAACTGATGCCCAAAGGTTGTCTGAAAACCCAAACGGGACGCGATAACCAGCGTCCCGTTATCACATCAGCCATTCCAAACCGGCACGATTTGCGATTCATCAAACCGAATCGCAAAAAATCTTAAATCCGACTTGGTTTATCCGCCGCCCGATGGTATCGTGGCACACCTTTCCATCTTTTTTAAAGAGAGCCCAAAATGTCAGAAGAAAACAAAATCAAAGTCAACGACCTGCCCGAAGACAAAAAAGAACAGTCTGAAGAAGTCGAGCTGCCCGTAGTCAACAACGAAGAAAAACGCGGCGGCCACAGCGAAGGCGGTTGCTGCGGCGCATGCGGCGGCTGATTCCGTTTTGAAAAACAAAGGTCGTCTGAAAACCTGAAACATGGTTTTCAGACGACCTTTTTTATCGTGGAGGGATATGGCGGATTCTGTATAGTGGATTAACTTTAAACCAGTACGGCGTTGCCTCGCCGTACTATCTTGTCTGCGGCTTCGTCGCCTTGTCCTGATTTAAATTAAGCCACTATAGTAATCGGACGTTCTGTTCCTCTCCCTACCAAGTTGCCCAAACGCAACACAAAGTCCGTTCGCGGCAACTGTCTTGTCACAAAATAACCATTGCAAAACAAAACGTCGTCTGAAAACAAGCATTGCCCGTTTTCAGACGACGTTTCCGCATTTTCAAACCGTCTTAAGCCCGACTAATCAAATGCTCGACCAATGCCGGCACGCCTTCCGCCGCACGTTTCGGAATCACTTCGACATCCGCGCCCACGCCTTGCGGGTTCGGATCGACCAGATAGCGTTCCGCAGCGGGCGGCGCGTAATGAATCAGCGAAGCCGCCGGATAAACCTGCATCGACGTGCCGACAATCATGACCACATCCGCATCGCGCATTTCTTCGACCGCCGCGTCAAACATCGGTACTTGCTCGCCGAAAAACACGATATGCGGGCGCATCGGATTGCCTTGGCTGTCGCGCACATCGTCGGTCTGTTCGCCGGTAAATTCGATGATTTCGTCTTCATCGACGGTGCTGCGCAGTTTGTTCAGCTCGCCGTGCAGGTGCAATACTTTGCTGCTGCCTGCCTTCTCGTGCAGCGCGTCCACATTCTGCGTGATGATGCGCACATCGTAATATTGCGCCAGCTTGACCAACGCCAGATGCGCGGCGTTCGGCTCGGCGGCGTTTGCCTGAAGCCTGCGCTGGTTGTAAAAATCAATTACAAGCTTGGGATTACGCGCCAAGGCTTCGGGCGTACAGACATCCGTCACCTTATGCCCTTCCCACAAACCGCCCGCGTCGCGGAAAGTCAGCAACCCGCTGTCGGCGCTAATCCCCGCGCCGGTCAGGACAACGCATTTTTTCATACCGTTGCCCTGCCTTATTGCCGGTAAGTCTGCAAGAAGCGCTCAAGTTTGCCCATGGCTTCTTCGATTTGGTGGGTGTACGGCAGGGTAACGATGCGGAAGTGGTCAGGGCGTATCCAGTTGAACCCTGTTCCTTGGACGAACAAAACTTTTTCGCGTACGAGCAGGTCGTAGATAAATTTCATGTCGTCATGAATGCCGTACATTTCGGTATCGATTTTGGGGAACATATAAAGCGCCCCCATCGGCTTGACGCAGGATATGCCGGGAATTTGGTTGACAAGTTCCCACGCCTTATTGCGTTGCTCCAACAGGCGGCCGCCAGGCAGGATAAATTCGTTGATGCTTTGATAGCCGCCCAAAGCGGTTTGGATGGCGTGTTGCATCGGCGTGTTGGCACACAGGCGCATGGAGGCAAGCATATCGAGACCTTCTATATAGCCTTTGGCATGTTCTTTCGGGCCGTTGAGCACCATCCAGCCTTGGCGGAATCCGGCAACGCGGTAGGCTTTGGAGAGACCGTTGAAGGTGATGGTCAGCAGGTCGGGCGCGAGCGCGGCGATGTGGTGGTGTACCGCGCCGTCGTAGAGGATTTTGTCGTAAATTTCGTCGGCGAAGATAATCAGACCGTGTTTGCGCGCCAACTCGGCGATTTCAAGCAGGATTTCTTTGCTGTATACCGCGCCGGTGGGGTTGTTGGGGTTGATGACGACGATGGCTTTGGTTTTGGGCGTGATTTTGGCTTCCATGTCGGCAAGGTTGGGAAACCAGTCGTTTTCTTCGTCACACAAATAATGGCGCACCGTACCGCCCGCCAAAGTGGCGGCAGCCGTCCACAGCGGATAATCGGGTGCGGGAATCAGAATTTCGTCGCCGTCGTTCAAAAGCGCCTGCATGGACATGGTAATCAGCTCGGACACGCCGTTGCCGATATAAACGTCGTTGACCGAAATATCGCGCAGACCTTTGGTTTGATAGTAATGAACGATAGCCTTGCGGGCGGAATACAGCCCTTTGGAATCGCAATAGCCTTGCGCGGTAGGCAGGTTGCGGATCACGTCCACCAAGATTTCATCGGGCGCTTCAAAGCCGAACGGCGCAGGGTTGCCGATATTGAGCTTGAGGATTTTATGACCTTCTTCTTCGAGTTGCAGGGCTTTTTTGTGTACCGGACCGCGGATGTCGTAGCAAACATGGTCCAGCTTGGACGATTTGGGAAATTTCTCCATGATGTGTGTTCCGTAAAATTGTTAACAATGGGGGTAAATGTACTCCGTTTGCAGGCGGAAAGAAAGGGGCAAATGCGGGATTTTTGCCCGCCGCTTCAAGAATCAAGTGTCAAAAACAAATAAGGTCGTCTGAAAACCCTTTTTCGGGATTTTCAGACGACCTTTCCGTGTTACAAGATGCTTAAACGGGCAAGCCGGTTATGCGCCGTAAACGGGGTATTTGTCGCAAAGCGCGGTGATTTGCTTGCGGACGTTTGCCAGATTTGCTTCGTCTTCAGGGTTTGCCAAAACGTCGGCAACGAGGTTGGCGAGGACACGGGCGTCGGCTTCGTTAAAGCCGCGTGTGGTCATGGCGGCGGAGCCGATGCGGATGCCGGAGGTAACGAACGGTTTTTCCGGATCATTCGGGATGGCGTTTTTGTTGACGGTGATGTTTGCTTTGCCCAATGCGGCTTCGGCGGCTTTGCCGGTGATTTTCATCGGTTGCAGGTCAACGAGGAAAACGTGGCTTTCGGTGCGGCCGGAAACGATGCGCAAGCCGCGTTTGACCAATTCTTCCGCCATGGCTGCGGCATTGATTCTTACCTGTTTCGCGTATTGTTTGAATTCGGGTTGCAGAGCTTCTTTGAACGCAACGGCTTTGGCGGCAATAACGTGCATCAACGGACCGCCTTGCAGGCTTGGGAAGATGGCGGAGTTCAACGCTTTTTCATGCGTGTTGTCGCGACACAAAATCACGCCGCCGCGCGGGCCGCGCAGGGTTTTGTGGGTAGTGGTGGTGACGAAGTCGCAGAACGGGACGGGGTTGGGATATTCGCCGCCGGCAATCAGACCTGCGTAGTGCGCCATATCGACAAAGAGGTAGGCACCGACTTTGTCGGCGATTTCGCGGAATTTTGCCCAGTCGATTTGCAGGGCGTAGGCAGATGCGCCGGCAACGATCATTTTGGGTTTGTGTTCGAGCGCGAGGCGTTCGACTTCGGCGTAATCGAGAACTTCGTTTTCATCCAAGCCGTAGGCAATAGCGTTGTAGAGTTTGCCGGAAATATTGACGCTGGCGCCGTGGGTTAAGTGGCCGCCGTGGGCGAGGCTCATGCCGAGGATGGTGTCGCCGGGTTTAAGGACGGAAGCGTACACGGCTTGGTTGGCTTGGGAGCCGGAATGGGGTTGGACGTTGGCGTATTCCGCACCAAAGAGTTCTTTGACGCGGTCGATTGCCAGTTGTTCGACGACGTCAACGTGTTCGCAGCCGCCGTAGTAGCGTTTGCCGGGGTAGCCTTCGGCGTATTTGTTGGTCAATTGCGAACCTTGTGCCTCCATCACGGCGCAACTGACGTAGTTTTCGGAAGCAATCAGTTCGACGTGGTCTTGCTGGCGTTGGTCTTCTTGGGCAATGGCGGCTGCCAGCTCCGGATCATATTGGGCTAGGTTGACGCTTTTTGAAAACATCTTCTCGACTCCTTTGTCGGTTGGGAAACGGGGATTGATAAGTGTTGAACAATGTACCAAATCGGTTTGGATTGTCAACGATTTTATCTTTCAGACGACCCCTTTGCTGCTTGGAGGGTCGTCTGAAAAGTTTTATTTGAACAGATTGTCTTGTTTCAAATGAAATTCGATTTTTTCAAGCAGGGTTTCGAGGTCGGTCTCGGCTTGGGCTGCGGCGAGGTTTTTGCCCAACTCTTCCAAAGCCAGCGCATCGAGCCTGCGGCGTTCGAGTTTGCGCGCTTCTTCGTTGAAGATTTTGATGTTGTCGGGCAGGACGAGCGGCGGCACGCTGCCGTCGGTCGTATAGAACGCTTCATCCGCAAACACAAACCCCTCCGGCAATGCGGGCGCGTTGTCGTAGTCGGCATCGTTGACCGGCATCCACTCGGAATGCTGTTCCAACAGGACGAATTGCCCGTTCATGCCGTAAATATGGGCAAAACGGGAGGGCTTGGGGTGTTTGGTGTTCATGCAAAGATTGTATGCCGATGAGGCGGGAGCGTCTAGGGCGGAATTTTGTGTCGGCGCAGTGGGAAGGTCGTCTGAAAGTAGTATAATTACAGATTAGATAAAATTTTGAAGAAAAATATAAAAAGGGAAACCCCAATGTCAGCAAACACAAACAAACAATGGCTAAGCGTCATCGCCCTGGCAGTCGGCGCATTCATTTTCAACACCACCGAATATATCCCGATTGCCCTATTGAGCGACATCGGCGCGACCTTCAATATGCCGCCGACCGAAGTCGGTATCATGATTACCGTGTATGCGTGGATTGTCGCGCTGCTGTCGCTACCGCTGATGCTGGCAACGAAAAACATCGAACGCCGAAAGCTGCTGCTCGTCCTCTTCGCGTTCTTTACCCTCAGCCACATCGTTTCCTATTTCGCCCGAAGTTTCGAAATCCTGCTCGTCAGCCGCATCGGCATCGCCCTGACGCACGCCGTGTTTTGGTCGATTACCGCCTCGCTGGCAGTGCGCGTTGCGCCGCAGGGCAAAGGCAATCAGGCTTTGGGGCTGCTCAGTACGGGTACGGTTATGGCGATGGTGGCGGGCATCCCGCTGGGGCGCGTTATCGGGCAACATTCAAGCTGGCAGTTTAGCTTTTTGCTTATCGGACTGTGCGCGGCGGCAGTGATGGGCATATTGGCGAAAAACCTGCCGCTGCTGCCCAGCGTGAACACAGGTTCGCTCAAAAGCCTGCCCGGATTGCTCAAGCGCAAAAACCTCATGCTGCTCTACGCGCTGACCGTCCTCCTGATTACCGCCCACTTTACGGCATACAGCTATATCGAACCCTTCGTCCTGCAAGCCGGCGGCTTCGCGCCCGAACAAGTGACCATCGTCTTGAGCCTGTACGGGCTGGCGGGATTTGCCGCGTCGTATTTGTTCGGCAAATGGTTTGCCAAACACCAACGCGTATTCCTGCTGACTTCGGTATCCGTCATTCTGGCATCGACGCTCTGCCTGCTGCCCCTTGCCGCTTACCCGATAGCCGTTTACGCGCTGGTGTTTGTCTGGGGCATCGCCATCGTCGTCTTAAGCCTCGGCATGGTCTCCAAAGTATTGGACTTTGCCTCGGATGCGACCGATGTAGCCAACTCGATTTACTCCGGCCTCTACAACGTCGGCATCGGCGGCGGCGCGCTTTTGGGACACTACGTTACCGTGTGGGCGGGTATGTCCAACATCGGCTTAGCCGCTGCAATCTTGGCGGCGGCAGGATTGGTCGTGTGTCGGATGTTGGTTGAAATGCGGAAATAAGGGGGTTGTATAGTGGATTAACTTTAAACCAGTACGGCGTTGCCTCGCCTTAGCTCAAAGAGAACGATTCTCTAAGGTGCTGAAGCACCAAGTGAATCGGTTTCTGTACTGTCTGTACTGTCTTGCGGTTTCATCGCCTTGTCCTGATTTTTGTTAATCCACTATAAAAAGGTCGTCTGAAAACGTTGTTTTGTTTCAGACGACTTTTGATTTTAATCCGATAAATTTTACTTCCTGCGGGCTCCCTTTCCCCGAAAATAAACCGCAACCGCGCACAAGGCTGCGCCTACGCTCAGGCAGCCGAACCAGCTTGTGCTGGCGGCGGCGGGATGGGGCGAAGCGAGTGCGGCGGCAAGGGCGGCGGCGAAGAGTGTTACGCCGGCAAGGCGCAGGCGGACGGGGTGTTGGACGGGGCGTCCGAGCATGGTTTTGGCGTGGGGCGTTTGCGAGAGCATGAGGCAGAAAAAGCCGCCGGAGCAGAGGGAAAACATCAGGAAATACAGCATGATCATTGCGCCTTTTCGATGCGGCGGGCGATGAGGAAGAATATTGCCGCAAATGTCAGGAAACACAGTTCCACCGTCCAATAGAGCGTGTCCCCCGACCGAATCGACAGCCAGAGAGGCCGTCCGACATAAATATCCAAGAGCGGGATCAGGGTGCACAGTGCGGCGGCGGCGTAAAACAGGCCGCGCCATTTGATATACGCGGGGTAGGGGAAGAAGGCGGCAACCGCAGCAGCGGCCCAGACGGTAAAGAGGCTTTGCGCTTCCCAAATTTCACGCCCGTCCCAGTCTGCGGGCAGCAGGCGGTTGGTGCAGAAAAAGGCGGCGCAGGCGAGCGGGAAGCCGGCGAACACGGCGATGTTGATGCGTTCCGCCCACGCAATCCCGCGCAGGGGCGGCTGTTTGCGGTTGCGCCGCTTCATCGGCCACATTACCGCACCCGTCGCAATCATACCGCAACCCGCCATACCGCTGAAGAAATAAAGCCAGAGCGTCGGATAGTCGGCAAAGCCCGCCGTATGCAGACTGTAGAGCGAAGAGTGGGCCTGTTCGAAGCCACCGTAGGCATCTTTGCGGTACACCTGCGCCCCGTCGCGCAAACGTACCGCCACCGACAAATCAGGGTTCGAGCCGATGCTTCTTTTGTCGAAATAATCCGCCGACAACACCGCTTCTTTGCGGTCAGGGTCAGTGATGGTCAAGTTGATTTCCTTGTCCGTCCCGTTCGGGCGCAGCCTCTGCACCGTCGGATACCAATCCGCCATCTCCCACCGCTTCCCCGCGTTTTCAGACGACCTCGACACATAGGCGGAGCGCGCCTCGAATTCTTCATCCGACAATTCCGCCGCCGTTTGGCTGTAGGTCATCACCGTATGCGAAGTCAGCAAGAGGCCGCTGTAAACAATCATCACATGAAACGGCAGCGGCAGCACGCCCAGCAGGTTGTGCGCGTCCAGCCAGCTTCTGAGTTTTTTGCCTGCGCGGAAAGTGAAAAACTCCGCCAAAATCTTTTTATGCACAATCACGCCGCTGATTACCGCCGCCAGCGCGACCACCGCGGCCGCAGCCGTCAGCCAGTAACCGCCGTATTCCGCCGCCGCGAGGTTGCTGTGGATGGAAACCAGATAACCCGCCCTCGCCGTTTCGCGCGGTTTGGACTGCGGCGCGTCAGGATAAGGGCTGATGGTGGTATAGGACGCCTCTTCGGTCCCACGCTCCGTCCAGCCCAAATCTAGGTACGGCGAACGTTCGGTCGGCAGAGAAACCGACCATTCTGCCGCATTCGGCGCATGGCGGCGCAGATAGTCCAGGGCGGTCGCCAGCGAAACCCGTTCGTCCGGCAGGCCGTCTGAAAACGGCAGCTCCGGCTGCATCCATACATCCAGTTCGGCACGGAAAAACGCAATACTTCCCGCAAGGAATATTACGAACAAAACCCACGAACAGATCAGCCCCGTCCATGTGTGGATTTCCGCCATTACCTTGCGCAGCCCCGCCTCCTTAGCCATGCGGCAGCCCCCCTGCCGCCGAAAGCAGCAACACCGACAGCGACAGCGCGCAAAACACCGTCCGCAGCCGCCGCGCCGCCAACGCCCACAGAAATACCAGCGGCAGCAGCGTGATGCCTAGGAGGGTGCCGCCGTAAACGGCATTGGTTGACCCGCCCGCATAAAGCGGAACCGTACCCGCCGCCAGCGCGGATACCCAGTAGCTTCCGGCCAAAGCCAGCACAATCCGCACCGCGATGTGCAGCGGGCGTGGCAGGATGGGACTCATATGGTTTTCCTTGGGATATTCGTTACTTTTATTCGATTGTGTGTTTTGCAGGCGGCTTTTGGAAATAACGGGTTGTAGGTTTCAGACGACCTTTCAAAATTGCAGCAACCCCAAACCCCGTCAAAACTTATACCTAAGCGTCCCCGACAAACTCCTCGGCTGGCCGTAGTCGTGGTACATCGTGTCCATGCGGTAGCGTTTGTCGAACACGTTGTCGAAGTTTAGTGTCAGATTGGCGTTTTTGGAAATGTCGTACTGCGCGGTCAGGTCGACCACGGCGAAGGATTTTTGGCTGGAGAGGACGCGGGCGCGTTCTTTGGCTTCATCGTCGTCAAACTCGATATTGCTGAGGTCGCCGTATTTGTCCACAAAGGTCTTGCTCTGCCAGCGCACGCCACCGCCGAGGGTCCAGCGGGTTTTGGGCAGGCGGTAGGTGGTGAAGAGTTTGAAGCTGTGGCGCGGGTCGTATTGGCTGTTGGGCCGGTTGCCGTTTTCTTCGCGGGTCAGGTGCGACTGCACGCCCGCGCTGATGTCCCAGCCTTCGGCGGGCGAACCGCTGATTTCGGCTTCCCAGCCGTGGGCTTTGGTATTCGCTGCGCGGTAGTAGGTGTCGTCGTTGTCAAATTTGCCCGCTTCGACGGGGACGTTGCGCCGTTTGGATTGGAACACCGACAACGAGGCGTTCAGACGGCCTTCGAGCCATTCGCCTTTCAGTCCAGCCTCGACGGTGCGGCCGGTAATCGGATCGATAGGGCGGCGGTTGATGTCTGTTTCGCCGTTTTCGTGCGGCTTAAACAGGCGGCTATAGGAGGCGTAGGCGGAGAGGTTGCCGGTGAGGTCGTAGGTGATGCCGGCGTAGGGGGCGAAGCGGCCTTCTTTGGCTTCCGTATTCGGGCTGCCACCAACCGGTATGGCTTGGTAATGGTAGCGGGCGTAGTTGGCGCCCAAAAGCAGCGAGAGTTTGTCGGTGGCGTGCAGGCGGGTGGCGGCATAGCCGCTGATTTGGCGATGCGCGATGGTGTCTCCATCCCATTTCCAGTCGTTGACGGAAGCGATGGAGGGATAGTCGCGGCGGCGTATGAAATCGTAGATGTCGTCTATGGAATAGTTGCCCTCAGAGTTTGCCCAGACGCGTTTGTCCCGCGTGCGGTAGCCTCCGATGCCGAATACGGCTTCGTGTTTGCGCCCCCATAAATCGTATTGCCCGTTGAGCTTGAAGCTGAAGGCATGGCTGACGATATTGTCGCCCATTTTATAAAACTTGGCTCCGGCCGAGCTGTCGTCGTGCCTGAGATAGTTGTATGGGGCGTCACCCATACCGGGATTGAGGGCTTTCTCACGGTTGTAGCGGTATTCCAGCTTGGCTTTCCAGTTGTTTTCAAAGCGGTGTTCCAGTCCGGTAAAGAGTTCCGTCGCGCGTTCCCTATACCTGCTGCCTTTGATTTTGTTGTTGTCACGGATGCCGAGGCGGGTTGGGTAGCCTGCGCTATCGTAAACGGGCAGGTCCCCGCCGTAAAATTCTTTTTCTCGCGCGCGCTGGTGGTTGATGCCGGCGTAGGCGGTGGTTTGCGGCGAGAAATCGTATTCGGCAATGCCGTAAACCATGTCGGAGCGGTCGCGCGAACCCTCGGTCCAATGTCGCCCGCCCTCGGCGTTGACCACGGCACGGCCGCGTAGGCTGCCGCTTGGGTTGAGCGGTCCGGACACATCGGCCTCGGCATTCCAACGCCGCCATCTGCCGATACCGACGGAAATTTCAGCCTGCCGCTCTTTGGTCGGACGCTTGCGTACCAGGTTCACCGTCGCACTCGGGTCGCCCACGCTGCCCTGCAAGGCGGAAGTGCCGCGCACGACTTCCACCCGCTCGTACGCGCCCGAGTTCAGCAGTTGGTTGCCGTCGATTTCGGTGGTCATGCCGTCTATCTGGTAATCGTTGACCTTCTCGCCGCGCGCATACATGTTGGTTACCGCATAGCGCGAACTTGCCGGATTGCCGCTGATACCGTTGACCCATGAGAGCGCGTCGTAAACGCTGCGCTTGCCTTGGTCCTTCATCTGTTTGTCGGTTACCACGCTCACGCTCTGCGGCACCTCGCGCAGCGTCAGCGGCATCCCCGTTGCGGCGTAAGTGCCCGAAGCGGTATAGCCCTTGTTCAACGACTTCTGCCTCTTGCCGCGCACGGTAACAGTGGAAAGGGTAACTGCTGCCGGTTCGGCATCGGCGGGAACGTATGCGTCCGCCGCCTGCGTGCAGACAGGCAGGATAAGTAACAGCGGCGCGCTCAAACGGTAAAACTTCATTGCTACAAATTCTCCTTTTCAAGTTCAAACAATAGATTGATAGGATTGATAATAATTTTTGTATAAAATTTGGTAATTTTGTTTCATTTTGTTTTATGCGGAAGACGGGGTAGAAAAATGCGAAACGGGCAGGACGCTATGATGCGGTGAACAGGGATAGGAAAAAGAAATGACAGAGGGTTTGTAAAAGTTTGGAAAGGGGATATTGAATACCGTCATTCCCACCCCGGTCTACGCGAAGGCAGGCTGAGACGAGAATCCAACACTTTGGATTTCTGGAATCTCTGGAAAATTACTGCTGCCCAAAGAGTCCTTCGGATCCCCACCTACACGGAAATGATGAGTTGTATAGTGGATTAACTTTAAATCAGGACAAGGCGGACGAAGCCGCACAGTACAGACAGTACAGAACCGATTCACTTTGGTGCTTCAGCACCTTAGAGGAATCGTTCTCTTTGAACTAAGGCGAGGTAACGCCGTCGGTTTAAAGTTAAGCCACTATAAATTTCAGACAACCTTTACTTTTGTAGCAGCTCGTCAATTCGCTGTTGAATTGGGTTAAATTGGCAAACAAGCGTCGGAATTTTGTTACACTCTGGTTTCTTTACACTTCACACTCACACATCACACAAGGAGGCTTTATGGCATTAATGGACAGTTTGTTGAACGCGGCGGCACAAGCCTTGGGCGGCAAAGATGAAAACGGACAAAGCTCGCTGACCGACATGGCGATGAATTTGGTACAACAACAAGGCGGCGTGGGCAATCTGATTAATCAGTTGCAACAAGGCGGGTTGGGCGATGTATTAAATAGCTGGGTTTCCAACCAACAAAGCAACCTGCCCGTATCCGGCAGCGATTTGCAAAACGCTTTGGGCAGCGATGCCATCAGCCAAGTAGCGCAAAAATTCGGTCTCGACAGCCAGCAAGCCGGCGATATGTTGGCGCAGATTCTGCCCAATCTGGTAGACAAAGCCACGCCGAACGGTTCTGCGCAGGATGCGGACGGATTCGGTTTGGACGATATTGCTTCGGCGATATTGAAGAACTTCACCAAATAAGCAGTACGAAAAATATAGTGGATTAACTTTAAACCAGTACGGCGTTGCCTCGCCTTGGCTCAAAGAGACATTCTCTAAGGTGCTGAAGCACCAAGTGAATCGGTTTCTGTACTGTCTGTACTGTCTTGCGGTTTCATCGCCTTGTCCTGATTTAGTTAAGCCACTATACAAAAAGGTCGTCTGAAAAACGTTTTCAGACGACCTTCTCTTATGGTTCAAACAATTTTTACTTCTTCGCTGCCCTTCTCGCGCGGATGACTTCGACCACACCCGGCAGGATGGAAATCACGATAATCGCGACCATCACTAAAGCCAGATTGTTTTTCACCACCGGAATATTGGCGAAGAAATAGCCGGCATAGGAAAACGACAAGACCCACAATACCGCGCCGATGATGTTGTAGCGGATGAAAGTGCCGTAGTGCATACTGCCCATGCCCGCGACAAACGGGGCGAACGTCCGCACAATCGGGACGAAGCGGGCGATGATGATGGTTTTGCCGCCGTGTTTTTCGTAGAACGCGTGGGTTTTCTCCAAATACGACTGGCGGAAGATTTTGGAATCGGGGTTGGCAAAGAGTTTGCGCCCGAAAAACTTGCCGATCATGAAGTTGGCGGCATCGCCTAAAATTGCGGCGGCCAAAAGCAGCGCGATCATGACATGAATATTCATGCTGCCGACCGCGGCAATCCCGCCCGCGGCAAACAGCAGCGAATCGCCCGGCAGAAACGGCGTAACCACCAAGCCGGTTTCGCAGAAAATAATCAAAAACAACACCGCGTAAATCCATACGCCGTATTGCGCGGAAATCTCGACCAAATTCTGGTCGATGTGGAGGATAAAATCAATAAGGGTCGAAATCACGAGATTTTCCTGAAATAAAAAAGACAGAGGTCGTCTGAAAACAGACGCGTTGCCAAATGTCCGCCATTGTATATGAAACCCATGCAACGCGCCCCTTTTTCAGACGACCCTGCGCCTTGATACGCGTTGACAAAACAACGTACAATAAACCCGATTCCAACCCATCCGGTATGCCTTTGTGAACCAGCTTATTTTCGACTTCGCCGAACGCGGCTATCCCGGTTTCGACAAATTCCTCGGAACGGAAAATGCCGAACTGGTCTATGTGTTACAGCATAAACACGACCCGTTTATCTACGTCTGGGGCGAAGAAGGCGCGGGCAAAAGCCACCTGCTGCGCGCATGGGTCGCCCAAGCCCTCGACGCAGGGAAAAAAGCCGTCTATATCGACGCCGCCGCCACGCCGCTGACCGAAGCCGCCTTTGAAGCCGAATACCTCGCCATCGACCAAATCGAAAAACTGGGCAACGAAGAACAAGCCCTCCTGTTTGCCGTATTCAACCGCTTCCGTAACAGCGGCAAAGGCTTTCTGCTGTTAAGCTCCGAACACACGCCCCAACAGCTCGTCATCCGCGAAGACTTGCGCACCCGCATGGCGTACTGCCTTGTTTACGAAGTCAAACCCCTGACCGACCAAGAAAAAATCGACGCGCTCGTCAGCATGGCGGCGGCGCGCCAAGTGACCATAGACCCCGAAATCTTCGAATACCTGCTCAACCACTGGCGGCGCGACATGGACAGCCTGATGCAGATGCTCGACACGCTGGACAACTACGCCGTTACCATGGGCAAACGCATCACCCTGCCGCTTCTTCGCCAGCTTTTGAAACAACAGGAAACCCAATGAAAAACCTCGCCATCTTCGACCTCGACAACACCCTCATCAACACCGATTCCGACCACTCTTGGCCGCAATACCTCATCAAAAAAGGGCTGGTTGACGCTGCCGAAACCGAAGCGCAAAACGAAAAATTCTACCGCGACTACCAAAACGGCTGCCTCGACATCGACGCATTCCTCAAATTCCACCTCGCCCCGCTCGCCCGTTACAGCAAAGAAGAGCTAACAGAATTTCACCGCGAATTTATGGCGGAGTTCATCATGCCGCACATCTCGCCCATGCAGCGTATGCTGGTGCAGAGCCACCAAATGTCCGGCGACGAAACCCTCGTTATCTCCTCGACCAACGAGTTCATCATCACCCCCATCTGCCACCTTTTCGGCATCACCAACATCATCGGCACCCAACTCGAAACCGGTGCCGACGGCCGCTACACCGGCAACTACATCGGCACGCCCAGCCTCAAAGAAGGCAAAATCACCCGCCTGAACCAATGGCTCGCCGAACGCGGCGAAACGCTCGAAAGCTATGGCAAAACCTATTTTTACAGCGACTCCAAAAACGACCTGCCACTGCTGCGCCTCGTCAACGAACCCGTCGCCGTCAACCCCGATGCCGAGTTAGAACAAGAAGCCAAAGCAAAAGGTTGGCCGATATTGAACTTCAAATAAGCAAAACCGCACCCGCCGCCCAAACGGGCGCAACTCCGTAGCGTGGGCTTCACCCTCGAAAACAAAGGTCGTCTGAAAATAGCACAACCCCGTAGCGTGGGCTTAGCCCACGAAAAACAAAGGTCGTCTGAAAACAAATCAAAAACACCCCCCTAAACCCGCTACAAATCTACAAATAAGGAAAACAATATGTCCATCCGCTCCATCATCCCCGCCCTGCTGCTTGCCTTCGCCCTACCCGCAACCGCGCAAACCGTCAACCCGGCAGAATACGCCCCCGCATCCCAAAATCCCGCACAACCCATCAAACCCGTCAAACTATCCATCTTGGTTTCCCCCGAAGGCAAAGCCGTAGAAGTCAGCATCCTCGAATCCAGCGGTTATGAAGGACTCGACGAAACAGCCGTCGCAACCGCCAAAAAAGACAAATACAAAGCCGCCGGATACTGGGTGAAATATAAAGGAACCATCGAGTTTAAAAACCAATAGGTTGTCTGAAATGTCCGCGTTCAAACCCGTCATCGTTACCACCACCGCCCCGACCCGCGAAGAAGCTGAAAAAATCGGCAGCCTGTTGCTGGAAAAGCAACTTGCCGCCTGCGTGCAATACGAAGCCATCACCAGCCAATACCTTTGGAACGGCGAAATCTGCCGCGACGACGAAATCCGCATCACCATCAAAACCTCGCGCCACTGCTACCGTGAAATCCAAAAAACCATCATCGCCAACCACAGCTACGAATGCCCGCAAATCCTGATGCAAAACGTATCGCGCGGATACGCCCCCTATTTGCGCTGGCTGAAGCGGAGTTTAGGTTGATAAAACAGCCGCGTCGTCTGAAAAACGCCCAAGCATCATTATGAATTTACAGGGAAGTCCACTATAATGACGGCTTTTGATTTTCAGACGACCTTATAGTGGATTAACTTTAAACCAGTACGGCGTTGCCTCGCCTTGCCGTACTATCTGTACTGTCTGCGGCTTCGTCGCCTTGTCCTGATTTAGTTAAGCCACTATACGTCTGCACCCGCAATCCTAAACCAAAAGGAAACCCATGTTCCGCACCATGCTCGGCGGCAAGATACACCGCGCCACCGTTACCGAAGCCGACCTCAACTACGTCGGCAGCATCACCATAGACCAAGACCTGCTCGACGCCGCAGGCATCCTCGTTAACGAAAAAGTCGCCATCGTCAACAACAACAACGGCGAACGCTTCGAAACCTACACCATCCCCGGCGAACGCGGCAGCGGCGTCGTCTGCCTCAACGGTGCCGCCGCACGGCTCGTCCAAAAAGGCGACATCGTCATCATCATGTCCTACGTCATGCTGTCCGAACCCGAAATTGCCGCGCACGAACCCAAAGTCGTCCTCGTGGACGAACACAACAAAATCCGCGACATCCTCTCCTACGAGCCGCCGCACACCGTCCTATAAAACACAAAGGTCGTCTGAAACCGCAAAATCCGCTTTCAGACGACCTTTCAGCCATTTTCAGACGACCTTCGAGAAAGCCCCATCATCATGAACATCCGCATCAACAACCTCACCGTCGGCAACGACCTCCCCTTTACCCTGTTCGGCGGCATCAACGTCTTGGAAGACCTCGACTCCACCCTCAAAGCCTGCGAACAATACGTCAAAGTGACCGACAAACTCGGCATCCCCTACGTCTTCAAAGCCTCCTTCGACAAAGCCAACCGCTCCTCCATCCACTCCTTCCGCGGCGTCGGCTTGGACGAAGGCATGAAAATCTTCCAAGCCGTCAAACGCGAGTTTGACGTACCCGTCATCACCGACGTCCACGAACCCTACCAATGCGCCCCCGTCGCCGAAGTCTGCGACGTCATCCAACTGCCCGCCTTCCTCGCCCGCCAAACCGACCTCGTCGTCGCCATGGCAAAAACCGGCAACGTCATCAACATCAAAAAACCCCAGTTCCTCAGCCCCTCGCAGATGAAAAACATCGTCGAAAAATTCCAAGAAGCAGGCAACGGACAAATCATACTGTGCGAACGCGGTGCCAACTTCGGCTACGACAACCTCGTCGTCGATATGCTCGGCTTCGGCGTCATGAAACAAACCTGCGGCAACCTGCCCGTCATCTTCGACGTCACCCACTCCCTGCAAACCCGCGAATCCGGTGCCGCCGCATCCGGCGGACGGCGCGCGCAAGTGCTGGACTTGGCGCTCGCCGGCATGGCAACCCGCCTCGCAGGCCTCTTCCTCGAATCACATCCCAACCCCGACCAAGCCAAATGCGACGGCCCCAGCGCCCTGCCGCTCGCCCAGCTGGAAGACTTCCTGACCCGCGTCAAAGCCGTGGACGAAACCGTCAAATCCTTCGCGCCTATGGACATCCGTTAATGCGGCATGGCAAACGAAAGGTCGTCTGAAAATTGAATCGTCGGTTTACCTTGTGTAAACTGACGGTCAGGCAATTTTGTATTTCAATCGATTTTTCGATATAAAATAGTAAATACACAAACCATCAACATTGTGGGCAAACGCGAAAACCCTGAAAACGGATTCGCCGCCTGCGCCCGATTCTTCAACTGCTCATTACATATAAGGAAAACAATATGAAAACATGGAAAACCCTACTTGGCGCCGCCGCGTTCACCTTGACCCTGACTTCTGCCGCCGTGGCGGAGACGGCTTATGTACCGGGTCTGCACGTTACCGAACCCAACCAGCTCGTTACCGCCAAAAAAGTCAAACGCAAAGATTTGTTCGGCATGTGGGGAAACACCAGTAAAAACGCTGACGGCTCCCTGCTCAACGCCAGCCTGATGCGCCCCGACGGTACCGGCCGCGACCTGATCCATTTCCAAGCAAATTCCGGCGATACGACCACCATTACCCAAGACTTCAAATGGAAATTCAGCCGTTGGAGACAAGAATTCCGTCAAACCATAACCAACTACACCGTCAGCCACAACGATGGCGCGCCCGAACAAAAACCTGACGAAATCGGCAAAACCGTCAAATTCAAGGTTCCGTTGCTGCTGAAGCTGGAAGGCAAACCCAACGTATTGGAAATGACCAATAAAGAAGGTACGGACAGCGTCCGCTATTACCGCTACAACGAAGAAGCCATGCCTGATCTGCTGAAAAAACTGGAAGCGCAATAATCCATCTTCCCAATACTGAAAGGTCGTCTGAAAACCTGATTTCAAGGTTTTCAGACGACCTCTTGTTTTCTGTTGTCCCTTTAAGGATTTCTAGTTCTTTGTAACTAAAAACAATCATCAATAATATTTACATTTTGAAATAAAAAGAGTAAGGTTGCCTTGCTTTTCGGGCTTTCCGTTGGCTTTTGAACCGTAAACAATAAATTTGAGGAAGAAACATGAAAAAATTATGGATACTTGGCGCATTGGGCTTGAGTATGGCGGCGCAGGCGCATGATTTGTGGGTGTCGGCTCCGGTGCGTTTGGATTCGGGCAGTACGTTGAAAGCGGATTTGGGTTACAGCCATGATTTCCCGAATGTTGAAAAAATCGCCGACGACCGTGTGCATATTTTCAAACCGCTGCAATTGACGGACAAATCCGGAAAAACCGTTGATTTGACGAATAAAGGCGAAAATTACCAATATGTTTCCAAATCCCGCCTGAAAGACGGCTCGTATTGGGTCGGCGCGGTGTACAAACCGACGTTCTGGTCGCAAAACAGTGAAGGCTGGAAACAGAAAACCTTGAAAGACCTGCCCGGCGCGACTTATTGCGAACAGGCCCAGATGTTCGGCAAAGCGTTTTTGCAAGTGGGCAGCACTGGTGTGGATGAAAGCGTATTGACCCGTCCGGTCGGTCATGAATTGGAGCTGGTGCCGCTGAAAAATCCGAATGAGGTCAAGGTAGGCGGTCTGTTGCCGGTTAAAGTGCTTTATAAAGGCAAACCGTTGGCAAAAGCGACGGTAACGGCAAGCTCGGATACGCTGGCGGAAATGGACTTGGCGGCTACGCACGACCACCGCGAGCCGCAAGGTTTCTCAGGGAAAACGGATAAAGACGGCGTCGTCAACGTGATTCCTTTGATTGAAGGTTTGTGGAAAATCAAAGCCGCCCATCAGGCGGATTATGCCGATAAAAGTGTTTGCCAACAAGACAATGCCTATGCAACGCTGATTATGCCCGTCGGAACGAAACGCGCGGCTGAACGGCATGAACACCATCATCATCAACACTAATTGAGTGTGAAAGATCAAAAAGGTCGTCTGAAAAAGTTTTCAGACGACCTTTCTTTATATAGTGGATTAAATTTATAGTGGATTTACAAACCCAATGCCTCAGCATGAAACTCGATATGCGAGTCGATAAAGCTGGCGATGAAGAAATAATCGTGTCTGTAGCCGGGGCGGACTTTGTATTGCACGTTGAAGCCGTTGGCGCGGGCGGCATTGACGAAGGCTTCGGGTTGCAGTTCGTCGGGGAACAGCGGGTCGGCGCCGCCTTGGTCGATGAATATCGGCAGCTTGCGTGAGGTCATCTGAACGAGCGATGTGCTGTCGTAAGCCTGCCAAGCCTCCGATTCCGCGCCCAGATAGGCGGCAAACGCCTGCTTTCCGCCTCGGCTGACAGTCGGGTGGCACAAGGGGGCAAACGCGGAAACGGCGGCATAGCGGCCCAGATTTTTCAGGGCGATGGAAAGCGCACCGTGCCCGCCCATGCTGAAACCTGCGATGCTGCGTTCTTGAGTGGCGGGGAAATGCCGTTCCACCCAGTCGGGCAGTTCGCGGCTGATATGGCTGTACATCTGATAATGCGCCGCCCACGGCTGTTCGGTCGCATCGACGTAAAATCCCGCGCCTTGCCCGATAAATTCGTTCGCGCTGTCGCTGATATGGCTGCCGCGCGGCGAAGTGTCGGGGAAAACGACGATGATGTTCCATTGCGCGGCGAAACGCTGGATGCTGGTTTGGCGTATCAGTTCCGAGCCGTCGCCGTGCAATCCCGACAAGAAATACAAGACCGGCGCGGGATAGCCTTTCAATACCTGCGGCGGCAGGTAGATGCCGAAAGTCATATCGGTTTGACAGGTTTCGGAAAAGCAGCGGTATTGCTCTTGATGGCCGTTGAACATTTTGGCGCGGGAAAGCAGGTGTAATTCGTGTGCGGACATAGATAGGATGGCGTGAAAACAGTGAAGGCATCATCTTAACAGAAAGACCGCGTTACGGGCTTTTAAAAACCTATCGAACGGTATGGTTTCAGACGACACCAATCTATACACAAACTCTGTGGATAAGTTTGTTGATAAGCTTTGGGTAATCAGAATTTTTGCTTTTGGAACAACCCAAGCCTTTCGGTGCTTAAAAAATAGTCAAATAAAACACAATAAAATCAATTGGTTATAAAAATAAAAAATTTCAAAGCCTTTATGGGAAAAATTTATAAGCAAAACAAGCCAATGCGGGATTGTGTATAAAAAGTGATTGACACGCCCGATAAATGTTAAATGAGTTGACTAAATAAGCAAGGCATCGGCTGTCGCCCTATGGGGAAAAACTTCAATCCCCCTGCCTTTCGCGTTACAATACGCGCTTACTTTTTTACACAGAAAAACACACCATGAAAGCCAGCCAATTTTTCATTTCCACCCTGAAAGAAGCCCCTGCCGAAGCCGCGCTTGCCAGCCACAAGCTGATGATTCGCGCCGGCCTGATTAAAGCCAACGCGTCCGGCCTTTATACTTGGATGCCGATGGGGCTGCGCGTGTTGCGCAAAGTTGAAAACGTCGTGCGCGAAGAAATGGCGCGCGCGGGCAGCGTGGAGTTGCTGATGCCGGTGGTGCAGCCTGCCGAGCTGTGGCAGGAATCCGGCCGCTGGGAATTTTACGGTAAAGAACTGCTGCGCCTGAAAGACCGCCACGACCGCGATTTCTGCATGGGCCCGACCTGCGAGGAAGTCATCGCCGACATCGTGCGCAAAGAAATCAACAGCTACAAACAGCTGCCGAAAAACTTTTACCACATCCAAACCAAATTCCGCGACGAAGTGCGCCCGCGCTTCGGCGTGATGCGCG
This sequence comes from Neisseria sp. HMSC074B07, assembly GCF_001810355.1. Lineage (NCBI taxonomy): Bacteria > Pseudomonadati > Pseudomonadota > Betaproteobacteria > Neisseriales > Neisseriaceae > Neisseria > Neisseria sp. HMSC074B07. The sequence goes on from NZ_KV800905.1 coordinate 63,115, forward strand.
CGCGCGAGTTCGTCATGAAAGATGCTTATTCCTTCCATGCCGACTACTCCTCGCTTCAGACGACCTATGATGCCATGTACGACGCTTACTGCCGTATCTTCACCCGTCTGGGCTTGGAGTTCCGCCCCGTCGCCGCCGACACCGGCAGCATCGGCGGTACCGGTTCGCACGAGTTTCAAGTATTAGCGGAAAGCGGTGAAGATGTGATTGCATACAGCGACACTTCCGATTACGCCGCCAATATCGAACTGGCACCGACCTTGCCACTCAAAGGCGAACGCGCGGCCGCTCAGGCAGAGCTGGCCAAAGTACACACGCCGAACGTCAAAACCATTGATTCATTGGTTGATTTCCTCAGCATTCCGATTGAAAAAACGCTGAAATCCATCGTTGTCGAAGGCGAAAACGAAGGCGAAATCGTCTTATTGCTGTTGCGCGGCGACCATGAGTTTAACGACATCAAAGCCGAAAAACTCGCAGGCGTGAAATCGCCGCTGACCATGGCAGACCCTGCCGCCATCCGTGCGCAGTTCGGCGCAAACGGCGGCTCGCTCGGCCCCGTCGGCTTCAAAGGCAAAGTCTATGCCGATTTCGCCACCGAAAAAGGCGCGGACTGGGTTATCGGCGCGAACGAAGACGACTACCACTATACCGGCTTCAACTTCGGCCGCGACGCCGCCGAGCCTGAGTTTGTCGATTTACGCAACGTCGTTGAAGGCGACGAAAGCCCCGATGGACAAGGTCGTCTGAAACTGGCGCGCGGCATCGAAGTCGGACACGTCTTCCAATTGCGCGACAAATACACCCAAGCCATGAACGTAAGCTTCCTCGACAACAACGGCAAATCGCAAATCATGGAAATGGGCTGCTACGGCATCGGCATCACCCGCGTTGTTGCCGCCGCCATCGAGCAGAACAACGACGAAAAAGGCATCATCTGGACAAAAGCGATGGCGCCGTTTGAAGTCGTTATCGTGCCGATGAACTACAAAAAATCAGACTCCGTACGCGAAGCCGCCGACAAAATCTACGCCGAACTGCTGGTCGCAGGCGCAGACGTCCTCCTCGACGACCGCGACGAACGCGCAGGCGTGCTGCTGAACGACTCCGAGCTTCTGGGCATCCCACACCGCATCGTCATCGGCGACCGCGCCCTGAAAGAAGGCAATGTCGAATACGCCGAACGCCGCGACAATCAGGCACAAACCGTGGGCTTGAATGAAATCGCCGGCAAAGTATTGGCTGCATTGAAAGACTAATGACGGTTTAAAACGGATGCAGATGAAAGAAGGTCGTCTGAAAACTGGAAAACAGGTTTCAGACTACCTTCATTATTGTGAAATCAGAAGCTTAACGGATGAATGCTTTGCTTCATTCTTGCACGAACCGGCATTCAATCGGACAACTGCCGTTTCAAAAACCAATCGCCGAACGGCCAGTCCACGCTGTCGAGCAGGTTTTTGGTAATCAGCCCCAGCTCGGTATCGCCTTCGATTTGCAGTTTGCGGTTGAAAAACAAAGTATCCGGGTCTTCCTCGCGCATCATCATGCGCATAAAGTCGATGCCGTTGGCGGCAAGGCGCAAATCGGGTGTGCCGAAAAAATCCGCATCAATAAATTTTTCGGCATTGGCGGTGAAACGCACCTTGATGCCCGCGTCCAATACGTCGATTTCGAATTTTTTGCCGTCAAACAGGCTCATGTCGGCGGGCAGCAATCCGCGTTTGAGCATGGTGTTGAGGGCAAAAACCAAAGCGAAACGCGGCGGCCTGCACGGTAATTTACCGCCGATTTTTCCCGCCCATGCGGGCAATACGATTTCAGGCAACGCCATAATATTCCTCCTTCACGGCTTCGATACCCGCCTGGCCGTGCCAATAGCCGTCCACCAGCGTGCCGGTGGTCAGTCGTTCCAATTCGGGCAGCGCATCCGCCAGGGCAGTTTTGCCGTCCAATACGTCGCGGTGGATACGGACGATTTCCGCCATGCCGTGCATTTGCGGCGACAGACGCAGCATGTTCACGCCGATTTGCCGCAAATCCTCATGGTGCGGCAGCAGGTTTTGGCAGCCATAAGACATGGTTTGAATGCCGTTGATGGTTAAAAACGGTTTGCCCTCGCGGGTATTCATGTCCATGCCTTGTTCGTAATCCAAGCAGCGGAATTCGCAGCCGTCTTTGTTCAGGTTGTAATGCCGCGCAGTAAAGCAGCGTGAAGAGTACGCCAAAGGCATTTTGCCCCAAGCAAACAATTCCGTTTCGATGTCGTCTGAAGCCTTGATGATTTCGGCAATTTTGTCGCGGCTCAACTCAGACGGCGCAATCCAGCGGTATGCGCCCAGTTTTTGGAATAGCGCCAGCGTGCTTTCGTTGTAAATGTTCAGGCTGGCGCCGGCGACAAACGGAATGCCGTGTTCGCGCGCCAGTTTGACCGCGCCCATGTCGTTGGCTTCGACTTTGAATTTTTCCTGCCCCGTGATTTTGCGCAGGCGTTTCAAATCGGATTCGCTTTCCAGCAGCACCTGCGACGACAGAATAATTTCCTTGCCGCTTTCCGCCAAATCTTCCGCCAGGCTGACCCAGTCGGCAAAACGCATTTTCTGGCGGCGCGAACACACCACTTCGCCCAGATAAATGGTATCCACCGGCGCATCCAGCATGGCGGCGTAAAATTCCAGCAGCGCTTCCTTCTGCCAGAAAAACAAAACCGGCCCCATCGATAATTTCATCGGATTCATTTTCCCTCCCCCTTATTTCCACGGACGGCTGTATGCGCCCAAGGTCGTCTGATGCCCTTCCGAAACCTTGCTCAAAGCATTGTTCCATAGCGGATTGACTTTGAAATGTGCCGGATTGGCAGCGGCCGCATCCAAAGCCTGCCGCAGCGATTTGGTTACCTGCGCCGTGTACATCGGGCTGCGCTGGCGGCCTTCTATTTTGATGGCGGAAACGCCGATTTTGATGAGTTCGGGCAACATTTCCAAAACATTCAGGCTGGTCGGCTCTTCCAGCGCGTAATAGGTTTCGTCGTTTACCTCGAAACGGCCTTTGCACAAGGTCGGATAGCCTGCCGGTTCGTTCGGTTTGTATTGGTCGATTAACACTTGGTTCAGCCGCACGTTCATGCGGTCGGGCAACTGCTCCCAGCGTACGGCTTTGGCAGGCGAACACACGCCCTGCATATTCGGTGATTCGCCCGTCGCATAGCTCGACAAAATGCAGCGCCCTTCCACCATCACGCACAGGCTGCCGAAACCGAACACTTCGATTTCCACATCCGTATTGTCAATCACATGTTTGACCTGATCGACCGTCAAAACGCGCGGCAGCACGGCGCGGCGGATGCCAAACAGCTCCTTCATCATATTGATGGCTTCATAATTGGTCGCCGAACCCTGCACCGACATGTGCAGCCTCAAATTAGGATGATGCTCGGCGGCATAAGCCATAATCGCAGGGTTGGCGACGATTATCGCGTCCGCCCCCAGTTGCACCGCCGTATCGACAGCCCGATGCCACCGCTCGATTTGCCCCGCCTGGGCAAAAGTATTAATGGCCATCAACACATTGCGGCCGCGCGCATGGGCGTAAGCCACCCCTTCCTGCGCCGATTTCATATCGAAATTCAGCCCCGGGAAATTGCGCGCATTCGTCGCATCTTTTAGCCCCATATAAACCGTGTCCGCGCCATTGTCCACCGCCGTCTTCAAAGCGGGCAGGTTGCCGGCGGGACAAACCAACTCAGGGATTTTCGGCATTTTGCGTTCCTCGACTCTTGTAGTTTGTTATTCGAAAATCAATATTTAGTATGATTTCGGGTATTTTAGAGATTTGGACACAAGATATTATGATTTAAATCAATTGTGAAATCAGGTTTGGATAACGTATGTTTTAGTTAACATAATTTAACCATGTTAAATATCAAGTTAATCAGCGGGTTATCTTTTCCAATTTGATAATATGAGATTAGTTATTATCTATTAAATTTATAGATTTTTACAATAAAAGGTCGTCTGAAACAGGTTTCAGACGACCTTTTATGTACTCAACGCGAATAATCGCACCTAGGGCTAAAATTATTCATTTGCAGCCCCAAACTGCCTATCTCCTCCACTCACTCCAACAGTCCATAATGGTACACGGATGATTTTGAACCAGTTGTTTATAAAAAATAGCGAATCCGTCGGCTTTGGGATAAAAATGATAAGCAACTTGGCTTCCATCCGCTCTAAACTCCAGCCGCTAAACATGAGTACCGAAAAGGGCCATCATCGTCCTACTCAAATAAATCAAATCTTGAAGAGGATGACGTGCTTTGATTTCACTGCCTTCACAAATGAAAATCTCGTTTTTGCCAAAATAAATCCGTTCGTTATCCAATAAATTACCGAGACTGATGCAGATGAGCGGTTCGTTTTCCCAAATGATTTCAGGCGCTGGCCGTACTCTGCGGGCAATCAGGATGAAAATGAAGCATCCGACTAAAAATATAAAAATGTATGCCATAGCTGATAAACTGAATAAATGATGATGGAACGCGGATAATCATATGGCAAATTTGCGTATTGGAAAACTCATTATCAATATCTTAATATTGTCTTGAGTGATCAGCCTTGCCGACAAATTTCTTTTAATTAGCTAAATAAATAAAAATAAGAATTGATTTCATTTATATTTTGAACTAAGATAGCCCATATTTCACACCTCGTCTGAAACGACCATGCGCTACCATTTCCCGATTTCCGTCGATATGTACGACTTTTTGACCACAGGCCGATTTGATTATCTGGAGATCGGACAGACGGCGGAGATGATCCTGCAAATGTTCCCTGCACCCGAATGCGTGCCCAAAGGGCTTTTGGTAAAAAAGGGGTGGAACATTTGGCTCTACGGCGATATCGAATTGCATTTTTCAGACGACCGCCTGACTCAAATCCGGGCGGACTTTCAGCCCGGTACCTCGCTGAACGGCGGGCGTTGGTTAAGCTTAAATCCTTGGTTTTTCAGGCACGCGGACAAGCTTGATTTGTATTCCGCCATTGCCAAACTTGTGCAACACCATATCGACTTCATCAAAATCGATACGCCTTCCGCCCTGATTTTGCGTTTGCAAAGCGGCGTAGAGCTGATGTTTGAAAAGTGCAATGGGCAGCGTCTGTTCGCTTTTTGCAAACAAAAGACCACCCTGCCCCAATGGGCGCATGAAACGGCGTAGGTTCGAGCCATCGGGCAAATCTACAAAGTCTGTTTGCTTTCCCTGATCAAAGGTCGTCTGAAAACCAAATGCCGTTTCAGACGACCTTCCTCTATCGTTTTCCGCTAAAATACCCGTCTCTTTTTCTTTCCCGACCGTCTTCAATGTCCCAGCGCAAAATCATCCATATCGACATGGACGCGTTCTACGCATCGGTAGAACTGCGCGAGCAGCCGCATTTGAAAGGACTGCCCGTGGTCGTCGCGTGGGAGGGCGCGCGTTCGGTGATTTGCGCCGCATCGTATGAGGCGCGGCAGTTCGGGCTGCATTCCGCGATGTCGGTGGCGACGGCGAAAAGGCTGTGTCCGCAAGCAGTGTATGTGCCGCCGCATTTTGATTTGTACCGTCAGGTTTCCGCGCAGATTCATGCCGTATTCAGGCGCTATACTGATTTAATCGAACCCCTGTCGCTGGACGAAGCCTATCTTGACGTGACCCATAATTTCAAAAACATCCCATACGCCAGCGAAGTTGCCAAAGAAATCCGCACCGCCATTTTTGCAGAAACCGGCCTGACCGCTTCCGCAGGCATCGCGCCGAACAAATTTTTGGCAAAAATCGCGTCGGACTGGCGCAAGCCGAACGGGCAATTCGTCCTGCCGCCGCACAAGGTCATGGCTTTTTTGGAAACCCTGCCCTTGGGCAAAATCCCCGGCGTGGGCAAGGTTACGCTGAAAAAAATGCAGTCGCTGGGTATGCAGACGGCAGGCGATTTGCGCCGTTTCGAGCGCGGCGAACTGTTAAACCATTTCGGACGCTACGGCTACCGCCTTTATGATTTGGCGCGCGGTACGGACGAACGCCCCGTCAAAGCCGAACGCGAACGCCTCCAAATCTCCACCGAAATCACCCTGCCCGAAGACCTGTCGCTCGAACAGGCGGCAGGACATCTGCCCCATCTTGCTGAAGACTTGTGGCGGCAAATCGCACGCAAAAATGTCGAAGCCAAAGGCGTAACCCTCAAGCTGAAAACCCACGATTTCCGCATCATCACCCGCTCCCTGACCTACTCTTCCGTCCTGCCCGACACCGACGCCCTGCTTTGCGCCGCGCAAACCCTGATGCAGCGCGTGCCGCCCCAGCGCGAAGACGCTTTCCGCCTAATCGGCATAGGCGTGAACCACCTCGTGCCGAAAGACCAGCAGCAATCGCTTTGGTTATAAAGAAATAGAAAAGCATTCTTTCCCCTTCGCGCGAGACCGCCCGACAATAATGTTCCGTACAAACTTTCAGACGACCCCTTTGCCGCAAGAGGGGTCGTCTGAAAACAAAAACCAAGGAACAAGCCAACCATGTCCCTCTTCCGCCCCCAGCTTTGGCGCATCCCGACAACAGGCGAAGCCGAACGGCGCCGACTGCCCGAGTTGACCGCCACGCTCGAAACCCGCCTCAAACACATCGCCCGCCGTTATCCGCAAGCCGTCTTCGCCTCCAGCCTTGCCGTCGAAGACATGATCATTACCGACGCCATCTGCCGCCTGAAACTCCCCCTGCGCATTATCACCCTCGACACAGGCAAGCTCAATCCCGAAACCGCCGCCCTGATTACCGCCGTCAACGTCCGCTACCAAACCGAGCTGGAAGTTTTCCACCCCGATCCCGAAAGCGCGCGGCAGTTTGAGCAGGAATTCGGCGCAACCGCCATGTACGACAGCGTCGAGCTGCGCCGCCGTTGCTGCCACATCCGCAAAATCGAGCCGCTCAACCGCGCCCTGAAAAACGCCCCCGCCTGGCTGACCGGACAACGCCGCAGTCAATCGGCAACCCGCAGCGAATTGGATTTTGAAGAAACCGACCACAGCCGCAACATCGCCAAGTTCAACCCCATTTTCGACTGGGAAGAAAACGACGTCTGGGCATACGCGCAAGCCTACGATGTCCCGCTCAATGCCTTGTATTTCCAAGGCTACCCGAGCATAGGCTGCGAACCCTGCACCCGCCCCGTCAAAGCAGACGAAGACATCCGCGCCGGACGCTGGTGGTGGGAAAGCAAAGACAGCAAAGAATGCGGGCTGCACAAATAACCCTTGTCAGGCAAGGCAAAAGGTCGTCTGAAAACCGAATTCAGGTTTCAGACGACCTTTTTCATAAGTCGGCTTTCCTTAAATTTTTAAGGGGTGAAAAATAGGCATTTTCTATTTCAAATTATTATCAATTTTCAGAACAACAGCATCGTTTTGAAAAAATGAATTCGCCTTAACTTCATAGCCTTAACAGAATTAACCCAAGAAGGCTTGACCTAATGATTTAATATGGCTATGGTTAAATAAAAAATAACAATAATCTACATACGCACCGCAATGCTTTTCCCCTCCTCCTCACAGAAAGGATATTGCAATGCCCTGCTTGACCCGTACGTTACCTCGTCTGACTGTTTTCCTGCTGTCCACCTTCGCAGCATTCTCCGCCGCCGCACACGGAAACCACACCCATTGGGGCTACACCGGACACGACTCCCCCGAAAGCTGGGGCAATCTGTCTGAAGAGTTCCGTTTATGTTCCACAGGCAAAAACCAATCCCCCGTCAACATTACCGAAACCGTCTCCGGCAGACTGCCTGCCATCAAAGTCAATTACAAGCCGAGCGCGGTTAACGTGGAAAACAACGGCCACACCATCCAAGTCAACTACCCCGAAGGCGGCAATACCCTCAGCGTGAACGGACGCACCTACACCCTGAAACAATTCCATTTCCACGTCCCCAGTGAAAACCAAATCAAAGGCCGCACCTTCCCGATGGAAGCCCACTTCGTCTACCTAGACGAAAACCACCAGCCTTTGGTATTGGCAGTATTGTACGAACCTGGCAAGACCAACGACCGCCTCGCGCCTATATGGAACGTGATGCCGATGAAAGAAGGAAAGGTAAACCTCGACAAAGCTTTCGACGCCGGCACCCTGCTGCCGAAACGGCTGAATTACTACCGCTTTGCCGGTTCGCTTACCACGCCGCCGTGCAGCGAAGGCGTATCGTGGCTGCTGTTGAAAACCTACGACTACATTGATCAGGCGCAGGCAGAAAAATTCACCCGCGCCATCGGCTCGCACAACAACCGCCCCGTCCAGCCGCTTAACGCACGCGTTGTCATCGAATAAACGGAGCCGTAAACAAAAAGGTCGTCTGAAAAACCAAATTTGGTTTTTCAGACGACCTTTTTACATGATGGTCTAAGGTTTCAGAACACCGAGTCCACCGTATATCCGAAGGAAGAATCGCAATGCAGCATCAATCATCAGGATGAAACCTTGCTGCTTCGCGTTCTTTCATAGCAGTTTCCTTATCCTTCAATTTTGCCCCCAAGCCCAAGCGTTTTTCATATTCCGATTGCGGCGTGCCGTCCTCCTGCATACCAAATGCGCTGGCATTCACCCAAAGCGCAAGGACGGCAACTACGAAAGCAAAAAATCCTACGATATACCAAAACATTTCTTTTCCTATCATGGGTCAATAAACGGGAAGAAGACAGATTTCCCGTTTGACCGGCAGCTTGCTGCGGTTTGTGAAGGCAAAAATGTATCACAAATCCAGTCCGGTATAAATTGCCGATTTGCCCTGCCATACTTCGTGCAAACCTTATCTCAATCGGCATTGCACACTAATGCTTTTACCAATCAGACGGTTATATAGTGGATTAACTTTAAATCAGGACAAGGCGACGAAGCCGCACAGTACAGACAGTACAGAACCGATTCACTTTGGTGCTTCAGCACCTTAGAGGAATCGTTCTCTTTGAACTAAGGCGAGGTAACGCCGTCGGTTTAAAGTTAAGCCACTATACAAACAAAAGCCGGTCTTTCCGCTCAGAGGTCGTCTGAAAACCCATATCTGCATTTCAGACGACCTAACGTCGGCATTTGAAATCCTAACGGAACAAATCCAATGCCTTGACGAAAACCATCACCACGCCGTAAGCCAGCGGGACGCCGACCAAAGTCCAACGCCACCAAACCGAAAAACCGCCTGCCGCGACTTTTTCCTGCAACAAGTAGGCATCGGAAACAGCGGTTTCGTCATCGGGATTGCCGCTGTGCGCCGCTGTTTTGATGTCGGTTTCGTGGTGTTTTTCATGAACCGATCTGACGGCAAGGTTGCACAGCAAACCGACAATCAACAATCCCGCCATGATATACATGGTAACGCCGTATGCCTGCGCAGCGGGAACACCGCTGTCGATTTGGCTTTGGCGGATGTAGTTCACCAAAACCGGACCGATCACGGCAGCGGTTGACCACGCCAGCAAAATACGTCCGTGAATCGCGCCGACCTGATAAGTACCGAACAAGTCTTTCAAATAAGCCGGAATCGCGGCAAAACCGCCGCCATACATGGAAATGATGACGCAGAATCCAATAATAAACAAAGCCTTGTTTCCACTTTCGCCAATGGACGGAACGGCAAAATACAGCAGCGAACCGAGTACGAAAAAGATGGTGTAGGTATTTTTACGTCCGAGTTTGTCGGAAACGCTGGACCATAAAAACCGCCCGCCCATATTGAACAGGCTCAAAAGGCTGACGAAACCTGCCGCCGCCCCAGCGCCGATTGCCGCTTGTTTGCCGACCGACGCCTCTGAAAACAGCTCCTGAATCATGACCGAAGCCTGCCCCAAAACGCCGATACCAGCAGTCACGTTCAGGCACAACACCCAAAACAACAGCCAAAATTGCGGCGTTTTCATCGCTTGGGAAACATTGACATGATTGCTGCTGACCAGCTTGTTTTTCACTTTCGGCGCGACATAGCCTTCAGGTTTCCAACCCTCCGCCGGCACGCGGATGGTGAATGCGCCGAACATCATCAACACAAGGTAAAACAGCCCCAGAACGACAAAAGTCGGTGCGACGCCGACCGACACGTCGTCTGAAAACGCATTCATCAACGATACGGACAACGGCGAGGCAAGCATCGCACCGCCACCGAACCCCATAATCGCCAAACCCGTCGCCATGCCCGGCTTGTCCGGAAACCACTTCATCAAAGTGGACACCGGGCCGATATAGCCCAGTCCCAAGCCGATGCCGCCGATCACGCCGTTGCCCAAATACAGAAGAAACAGATTATGCGTAGTGACGCCGAGTGCCGACACAAAAAATCCCAAGCTAAAACAGCACGCTGCGACAAACATCGCCTTGCGCGGTCCGACACGCTCCATCCAAGTGCCGAACAAAGCAGCAGACGCGCCCAACATAGCCAGCGCGATACTGAAAATCCAGCCCACAGTCGTCAGCTTCCAATCTCCGGCAGCCGATTCGGTAATGCCGATAAGCTTGGTCAGCGGCGCGTTAAACACGGAATACGCATAAATCTGCCCGATGGCAAGATGCACCGCCAAAGCGGCAGGCGGCACCAGCCAACGGTTGAAACCCGGCTTGGCAATCGTCGCCTCACGGTCTAAAAATTTCATAAAAGCCTCTTGATGTCGAATGAAAAACAGCGTTCTCCGCGAGGAAAACGCCTTAAATTGTTGACAATATTGTACCACGCTTCCGCATGGGCTTTACTCCGCTTAACATGAGTTTTTTGAGTAAGAAAGAGAAAAATCATTCATAAATGACGATATTTGAAGATGGTTTGATAATATCCGTATCTCAGATAAAAGGTCGTCTGAAAATTGGTTTTCAGACGACCTAAAGAGTTTGAAAATGTATTCAAGCCTTATTACTTCTCAATATATTTTTCTATATCTCTACATTGTTCTTGCGTGCAGGAAACTGAAAAAAGCACTTTTCCACTTGTGGTACTTTGTGCAGAAAAGATGCTCTTTTCGTAATGAAATTTTATTTTATCCAATGGAATCAGCCCCTTTCCATTTTCTTTTCCGCAAAGCAGTTTATATTGCAGATTGGTTTTGCTTATATCGATATTTCCGCACACTTTTGTAGTATTGTTTTTAGATATGGATATTTTTAACCATTCATATTGCGAGTCGTAATAATAGTTTGAAATATAAGGCAAACTAGATGATGATACTGCTAGAGATATAACATAGTTAAAAAAAGTTTCCATAACTTACTCACTGTTTGTTTTTTTTTAATTTCAAGTAGAGGGCGATTTTGGAGTATAGCCTTATATTCCCTCTTCCCATGAAATAGAAAATTTAGAAATTTTTACCCCATTCAAATCAAATGAAAAGACGATAGAAACGCCACCTTCGGTTTTTATTTCACACTCATGTTCCCACTCGTCTCTAGATACAAACTGCCATCCAATATCAGTAAGAAACAAATATTTTATCAATTTCTCAATAGTTAATTTTCTATTAATTTTATATTGCTTTGCAATGGTAACGCCTTTAAAACAAGGGTCTATTGACAATGAATAAACGATATCATCCGTAATACCAACTTCCAATCCTTTCCAAAAAACGGAAAAACCACCTTCTACGTTACCTTCGTCGTATAACCATTTAGTCAGCTTTTTAAACCGTTTATGTTTGTGAAAGTCACTATACGACATACCAACAAATAAACCTTTAAATCTACCCGTTTTTAAGAAAGATGTTATATCCATCATCATGACCTTATGACCTCATTACGGTCTATAACTTGAAATATCAATTCCCCATGTACTACCGACCTTTTACTGTTCACCAAATTTTATTGCTGGATTTCAAATATCGGTTGTCGTCAAAAGTATTAATCCATTGCGGTCTGAGTGCGATAAAAATGGCGGTAGTGATGCCACTGAGAAAAGCTTCCGCCCAGGCGATCAGGATGAAAATAGGAAAGGCGGTGGTCCAAAGTACGGGGGTTGGGAAGGCATGGCTGATATCCAAAACGCTGACCAGTACCAGTCCGGTTAGCATCATGCCTACGGCGGACGCAATGAAGCCGTTGACAAAAATGAAGATAAAAATATTCGCGGGAAGACGGTTGACCAAGCGGCAAGAGAGCTGATTAACAATGAGCGGCGGTAAGAGCAAGGCGAGGGCGTTGACGGGATAGGCGTATCCGTCGCCGCCGTTGAACAATAAAAGATAAGGAAGAAGCAAAACCGACCCAGCCATAATGCAGCGGGTGCGCCAATCATCAGGGCAACCAAATTCATGGCAAGCAGGTGGTAGCTCATTTGCGCGAGCTGCCCTTCGTCAGTCATTGCATTCAGGCACCATGCGGTCGTCAGTATCAGGGCGGAGAGGATGGAGGCGGAATGGTGCTTCTGCATGGATTGCCATGCCGGACGCGCGCAAGCGAGAAGCAGAATGGACAACAGCAGCCAAGCGGCGATTAAAATCGAACTGGAAAACCATGCGGCTTGAAAATTCATACGAAACCAGACCGAGGGTAAATATTCAGACGACCTGCATTATACCCCGCAGACGAAATTCGCTGCGGACTTGTTTTGTTTAGTGCTGAAACACGCTAAAATAACGACCTTTGCCGTTTATTTCAAGGGAAACAGCGAATGTTTTGGACAGTGCTGATTATCATTTTATTGTGTGCCATTTGCGGCGTATTTTGGCTGCACAGAAAACAAGAACGTGAGTGGCAGCACGAATTGGCGCGCTTAGAGCGCGGCATGCAAGAGGGCAAATATATTCCTAACGGTCAGGATGCTGATTCTCCACATCAATTTTCAGAAGATGCCAAAGCGGCATACGGAAAAACCATCGCACGCCTGCGCCTGATGGCGGCGCGTTACACTCCGCAGCAGGAGCAATTATCCGAGCAACCGGCAAACACTGAAAACGAAGAATCTGAAACCGGTATGGAAGACATAGCGGATTTCTTCGAAAGCCAAGAAGCAAAACACGAATATCATCAAGATGCCGATATTGAAAGGTCGTCTGAAAATCCGTCGGCAGAACAAGTCCCCCAAGCCGAGCCGCCTCAACAACACGCAGCCGAAAGGAAAGATACGCCGTATATCGTTCCTTTTGTCGAAACCGAAGAGCCTGAATATATTCCCCGTATCGTTAAAGACGAAGGCTTTGAAGAAATCACTTTGGAAGAGGCAACCCGTTCGCTCAATGAAGCGGCGTTACAGGAATGGGAAGAGCAGCAGACCGTCAGCCATCCTGCAGGCGACCGGAATAACGATGACGGGGAAATCCAACCCATCCGCGCATCGGTAACACCGATGAAAGGTTTGCAGATTATCGATTTCAACGATCCCGTACTGCGCCGGACCCGCGAGCGCGTCATGGCGGGCGTCAATGGCATCCAAATCCCCAAAGCCAGTGCTCCGCATATCGAAACCGTGCAAACCGCATTGCGCACAGCCGAGCGCGAAGCCATTTTGCCTGTCGTTGACAATCTGGATAGCCGTGCAGAGATTGATGTGACGGATATTCGGAACACATTGGCTCGAAGTACGGCAGCACGCCAGCGCCTTGCCGCCGCTGTTGCGCCTGTGCGCGATTTCCAGCCGCAAATCATTCAAAACGACGAAATTTTGGCAAACCTGATTCCTGCAAGCCGCCGACGGACGGTTCGCCATGCTGAAGCGGCGGCGGAAAAACTGGCGCGCAAGCAGCAATCTGCTGCCGCGCAGGTGAAATTGTCGGAAGAAGCCGATCAGCGGCCTGAGCAAACGGTTGAGCGTTCCGTCACACGCAAACCGCTGTTCCCGCCTAAAACGCTTCGCACCGAACCTGTCGCTCCGTCAAAAGAAAAAGCAGTCTATATTTCAAGACAGCCCGCACCTACCGCAACCGTAGTCGAGCCGCCCGAAGTACCGACCGTTACTCCGACGCCAATCGATATCCCGACGCCGCCAAGCTTTACGCCGCCAGCTGTTGCACCTGAAATCGTCGATCCTCCGGTAGCGCGCCCCGCTTGGGAAATCCCTGCTTTCCATTCTGAAGTCAATGCGCATGTCAGCGATAATCCTGTCCGCTCGATTCATGATTACTTAATCAGTGAATCCGAAACGGAGGATGAAGTCGCAGGCGGAAATGTACAGAGAAATGCTGAAACCGAATCCGCCCATACGGAAGATACGGAAATTTCTGCCTTTGAACATCATCAGCCGATACATCATGCCGATCTTGCGACGGGTTATGCCGCCGATGATGCTGATGCAGATTCAGAAGAAGAGACCGGGGCGTTTTACAAGTTTTCAGACGACCTGAAGTACCCATTACCAACCACAGACTTGCTCCTTCCGCCCCAATTCGACCCGGCTGCCACGCAGACCGAAGAAGAATTGTTAAACAACAGCATCACTATCGAGGAAAAGCTGGCGGAATTTAAGGTTAAAGTCAAAGTCGTGGATTCCTATTCCGGTCCGGTGATTACGCGTTACGAAATCGAACCTGATGTCGGCGTGCGCGGCAATTCGGTCATAAACCTTGAAAAAGACCTCGCCCGCTCGCTCGGTGTTGCCTCTATCCGCGTCGTCGAAACCATACCCGGCAAAACCTGCATGGGCTTGGAGCTGCCGAACCCGAAACGCCAAATGATACGCCTGAGCGAAATCTTCAATTCGCCCGCGTTTGCCGAATCCAAATCCAAGCTGACGCTCGCGCTAGGTCAGGACATTACCGGTCAGCCCGTCGTTACCGACTTGGGCAAAGCACCGCATTTGCTGGTTGCCGGTACGACCGGTTCGGGCAAATCGGTCGGCGTTAACGCCATGATCCTGTCCATGCTTTTCAAGGCGACGCCTGAAGACGTGCGCATGATTATGATTGACCCGAAAATGCTGGAATTGAGCATTTACGAAGGCATTCCGCACCTGCTCGCGCCTGTCGTTACCGATATGAAGCTGGCGGCCAATGCGCTCAACTGGTGCGTCAACGAAATGGAAAAACGCTATCGTTTGATGAGCCATGTGGGCGTTCGCAACCTTGCGGGCTTCAATCAAAAAATCATGGAAGCTGCCGCACAAGGCATGAAAATTGCCAACCCGTTCAGCCTGACGCCCGACGATCCCGAACCTTTGGAAAAACTGCCGTTTATCGTAGTCGTGGTTGACGAGTTCGCCGATTTGATGATGACCGCAGGCAAGAAAATCGAAGAACTGATTGCCCGCCTTGCCCAAAAAGCCCGCGCAGCAGGCATCCATTTAATCCTTGCCACGCAACGCCCCAGCGTCGATGTCATCACAGGTCTGATTAAAGCCAACATCCCGACACGCATCGCTTTCCAAGTGTCCAGCAAAATCGACAGCCGTACGATTCTTGACCAAATGGGCGCGGAAAACCTGCTCGGACAAGGCGATATGCTGTTCCTGCCGCCCGGTACAGGCTATCCGCAACGTGTTCACGGCGCATTCGCTTCAGACGACGAAGTACACCGCGTAGTCGAATATCTGAAACAATTCGGCGAGCCCGATTACATCGACGATATTCTGATGAGCGGCACAACCGACGATCTGCCGGGCATCAGCCGCAGCAGCGACAGCGAAGTCGATCCGATGTATGACGAAGCAGTCTCTGTCGTTCTGAAAACGCGCAAAGCCAGCATTTCCGGCATCCAGCGTCAATTACGCATCGGCTACAACCGCGCCGCCCGCCTGATTGACCAAATGGAAGCAGACGGTATCGTTTCGCCTGCTGAAACCAACGGCAACCGTACCGTTTTGGCGCAAAGCAGCGAACATTTGGACTAAAGCCACACCAAAGTAGGAGAAAAGCCGATTGCCGTTGCAGTTTCCCCTGATTTTGGTACAATACCGCCATTCATTCTTACACAGACAAGCCGCCGAGATTTAGGCGGCTTGTATTTTTATTTTCATTTTGCGGATTATATTTACCGCATTTTTTACTAGGCAAAAGCAGTCCAAACGCTTTTGCGGAGATGACAAACCATGCAAAAAATTCCATTGACCGTACGCGGCGCAGAATTGCTCAAACAAGAATTGCAACGCCTCAAAAGCGTCGCCCGTCCCGAAATCATCGAAGCCATCGCCGAAGCCCGTTCGCACGGTGACTTGTCCGAAAACGCAGAATACGAAGCCGCCAAAGAAAAACAAGGCTTTATCGAAGGACGAATTTCCGAGTTGGAACACAAATTGTCCATGGCGCACATCATCAATCCCGCTGAAATCCACGCAGAAGGCAAAATCGTCTTCGGCACGACCGTAACGCTGGAAGATTTGGAAACCGAAGAACACGTTACCTATCAAATCGTCGGGGAAGACGAAGCAGACATCAAAGAAGGCAAAATCTACGTCGGCTCCCCCATTGCCCGCGCCCTAATCGGCAAAGAGGAAGGCGATGTCGCCGAAGTACAAGCCCCCGGCGGCGTACGCGAATACGACATTATTTCGGTTCAATATATCTGATTGCCACGAATTGCCTTGATATAAAGAGAACAGAGGTCGTCTGAAAACCAAGAAAAATGGTTTTCAGACGACCCTTCTTACAGTATTCTCCTTGAACTAAGCCATACAAGCAAAAACAGCCGATACTTTCCCGTATCGGCTGTTTCGTTTACTGCTTCATTCATATCAAACTAATTGGTGTTTAGGCAGCTCTTTCAAAGTCAGCGGCTTGATGTACCAAATATCGCGGCAGTAGTCGGCGATGGATCGGTCGGACGAGAAGAAGCCCATATTGGCGATGTTGATCAATGCGGATTTTCGCCATGCGGCAACATTGCGGTAGTGTTCGTCCGCTTTGTATTGCGTGTCGATGTAGCTGCGGAAATCCGCCATCAGTTGATAGAAATCGCCGTAAGGTTGCAGGACGTCATTGTAGCGGTTCGGCTCTTCGGGGGAGAATGTGCCGCTGCTGATTTGGTTGACGACGCGGCGCAGGTCATGATCGCGTTCGATGTAGCCTAGCGGGTCGTAACCGTTGCGGCGAAGTTCTTCCACCTGCTCGACGGTGTTGCCGAAGATAAAGCAGTTGTCCGCGCCGACTTTTTCCAGAATTTCAACGTTCGCGCCGTCCAGCGTACCCATACAGAGCGCACCGTTGAGGGCGAATTTCATGTTGCTGGTACCCGATGCCTCTGTGCCTGCCAATGAGATTTGTTCGTGCAAATCGGCGGCGGGGATGATGATTTGGGCGAGGCTGACGCTGTAATTCGGGATATAGACGACTTTAATCAGGTCGCGGATGCGTTCGTCGTTGTTGATGGTTTTCGCTACGTCGTTAATCAGGCGGATGATTTTTTTCGCCATGTAGTAGGCGGATGCGGCTTTACCGGCAAAGATGAAGACGCGCGGCTGCCAGTCGAAATCCGGGTTTTCCAGGATTTTGTTGTAGCGGTCGACGATGTGCATCACGTTCAACGCCTGGCGCTTGTATTCGTGGATGCGTTTGATTTGGATGTCAAACAGCGCGTCCGTGTTAACCTTGATGCCCAATTCGGTTTCGATGTATTTGGCGAGGCGTTCTTTGGCGGCTTTTTTCACTGCGCCGAATTCTGCCTGCACGCTTGCATCGTCAACTTTTTCGTTGAGCTTGGTCAGATTGTCCAAATGCAGGCGCCAGTCTTGTTCGCCCAAGTGTTTGTCGAGGAAACGGGTCAATTCGGGGTTGGCGATGTTGATCCAGCGGCGCGGGGTTACGCCGTTGGTTACGTTGGTAAAGCGTTCGGGGAACACTTTGGCAAAGTCGGCGAAGATGGAAGTGATCATCAGGTCGGAGTGGATTTTCGCCACGCCGTTGACTTTGTGCGAACCGATGACTGCCAGCCATGCCATGCGGACACGGCGGCCGTTGTTCTCATCGATGATGGACACGCGGCGGACGAAGTCGTCGTCGAAGTTGCCGATGGCGCGCAGGGCGTTCAGGAAGTAGGCGTTGATTTCAAAGATGATGTCCAAATGGCGCGGCAGCAGGCGGCCCATCAAATCGACCGGCCAAGTTTCCAAGGCTTCGCTCATCAGGGTGTGGTTGGTGTAAGAGAAAATTTTGCAGCACATATTCCATGCTTCGGTCCACACGATGCCTTCTTCGTCAATCAGGATGCGCATCAGCTCGGGAATCGCCAGCACGGGGTGGGTATCGTTCAGGTGAATGGCGACTTTGTCGGCAAGGTTTTTGATGCTGGGGAAACGGCATTTGTGGCGCGCCACGATGTCTTGTACGGATGCGGAAACCAGGAAATATTCCTGTTTCAGGCGCAGTTCGCGGCCGCTGTCGGTGGAGTCGTTCGGATAGAGGACGCGCGAGATGTTTTCATCGCTGTTTTGCGCGCGGACGGCGGAAGCGTAATCGCCGCGGTTGAAATCTGCCAAGTCGAAGCGGCTACCGGCGTGAGCCGTCCACAGGCGCAACGGATTGGCGACGTCGCCGCCGTAGCCGGGGATGATTTCATCGTATGCCATCGCGGAAATTTCTTCGCTCGGATGCCATTCTTTTTTGTCACCCATATTGATGACCTGTCCGCCGAAGCTGACGGCGTATTGTTTGTTCGGGCGGCCGATTTGCCATGCCAAATCTTGGTCGAGCCACAAATCGGGTTTTTCGACCTGCTGGCCGTCCACGATTTCTTGTTTGAACATACCGTATTGATAGCGGATGCCGTAGCCCATGGCGGGAATGCGCAAGGTGGCGAGCGAGTCGAGGAAGCAGGCGGCCAGGCGGCCCAAACCGCCGTTGCCCAAGCCGGGGTCTTGTTCTTGTTCGCAGATGTCGGCGAACTCTTTACCCAGTTGTTTGAACGCCTCTTCAAATTCGGCATACACGCCTTCGTTAATCAAAGCGTTGACGAAGGCGCGTCCCAACAGGAATTCCATGGAAAGGTAGTAAACCATGCGTTTGCCGTTGTCGATGTGGGCGCGGCGTGTTTGCAGGAAGTCTTCGGCAATCAGGTCGCGCGCGGCGAGCATGGCGGCGTTGAGCCATTGGTGTTCGGTCGCCTCTTTCGGATCGACGCCCAAAATGAAAATCAATTTATAGACGATGGACTTGCGGATGGTTTCGGCATCCGGTTTCGGCATGACATAATCAAAACCTGAAATGGGTTGTTTTTTCTTAGCCATGATAGCCTTTCTCTGTTGGGGATAGGATGATGAAGCGGGGGAATTTGTATCTTTTGGCAGTCTGAGGTCGTCTGAAAAGCCGTATGCCTTTATGTTCCGTTAAGCAAGTCGATCAGGTAAATTTATTACTCATCTTCAGCATTATAACTGAGGCAGTGTAAATAATAGGGTTTCTTTTAAAAACATCCTATTAATGACATATGTCATATATTCGGCGATGTATTTTTACGCTGCAAAATCCAAATACCCATAT
Source organism: Neisseria sp. HMSC074B07 (assembly GCF_001810355.1). Taxonomy (NCBI): domain Bacteria; kingdom Pseudomonadati; phylum Pseudomonadota; class Betaproteobacteria; order Neisseriales; family Neisseriaceae; genus Neisseria; species Neisseria sp. HMSC074B07. Next base: position 82,504 of record NZ_KV800905.1, read on the forward strand.
GTTCGACTGTCAGCTTGCCGTCTGCATTGTAATTAAACTTCTCGGATGGTACGCAAGAAATCTGCCAACTTCCTTGAGGCAGGTTAAATATTTGTTGACTACGCTTGGCATTGATCAACAGCAGCCATTCATCGTCCAAAACAATCTGCATGGCTTTTGCGCCGCGGTTGTGCCAACAAAGCTCGCTCATCGGTTCGCCTTGGATATTGAGCCAGCGGACGCGCTCTTGTTTCCACCAGACATCATCGCCCAATAATTTGATTTCTTGACGCAGGCGGATTAAATCGCGCGTATAGCCTTGCAACGCTTCGTCCGCCTGCTGCCAATCCAGCCAAGTAATCGGGTTGTCCTGACAATAGCTGTTGTTGTTGCCCTGTTGGCTGTTGCCGAACTCGTCGCCCGCCAGCAGCATGGGCGTGCCGTTGGCAAGGAACAGCGAGGCAAGCAAGGCTTTGACGGTGTAGGAGCGGTCTTCCAAAATCGCCGCATCTTGGGTTTCGCCCTCGATGCCGTGGTTGTAGCTGATGTTTTCGTTATGTCCGTCGCGGTTGTCTTCGCCGTTGGCATGGTTGTGTTTTTCGTTGTAGCTGACCAAATCGCGCAGCGTAAAACCATCGTGTGCGGTGATGAAATTGATGCTGGCGGAAGGATGACGGCCGCTGTGGTTGAAAATATCAGACGACCCCGCCAGACGTTCGGCAAACGCACCCAAATTGCCGCTTTCCCACACCCAAAACGCGCGCATATCGTCGCGGAAACGTCCGTTCCACTCGGCAAAAGGCTGCGGGAAATTGCCCAAGTGATAGCCGCCTTCGCCGATGTCCCACGCTTCGACAATCAGTTTGCAGCGTGCCAACACGGGGTCTTGGTACACCACCTGAAAAAAACGTCCGTAAGCCTGAAAATCGGGTTCCCGCCCCAATACCGTTCCCAAGTCGAAACGGAAACCGTCCACATGAAACGTTTCCGCCCAATAGCGCAGGCTGTCCGCCGCCCAGCGGGTTACGTCGCGGCGGACGATGTTCAACGTATTGCCGCAGCCCGACCAGTTTTCATAGCTGCCGTCGGGCTTCAGCCAATACCACAAAGCATTGTCTATGCCGCGCTGGCAAAGCATCGGGCCTTTTTCATCCTGCTCGGCGGTATGGTTGTACACGACATCCAAAATCACTTCCAAACCTTCCTGGTGCAAGGCTTTGACCGCCTGCTTCAACTCTTCCGCCGCGCGTTCGGCATCGGCGGCATAAGACGGCTCGACGGCAAAATGGGAATAGGTGTTGTAGCCCCAATAATTGCTCAAGCCCATTTTTTGCAGGTGGTATTCGTCCAAATGCTGGTGTACCGGCAGCAGCTCGACGGCGGTAACGCCCAAAGTTTTCAAATAATCAATCACGCGCGGATCGGTCAGCGCTTGATACGTTCCCGCGTGTTCCAAATCGGGGAACTGCTTGGTAAACCCTTTCACATGGGCTTCATACACTACCGTCCTGCCCCACGGATGGTTCGGACGGTGGTCGTCGCCCCAATCAAAATCATCGTCGCCCACTACCACGCTTTTGGGTGCCACCGCCGCATTGTCCCGCCCGTCTTCCGGACGGAACCATGCCATTTCCTCCTCATCCCGATAACTCGGTTTGCCGTCGATTTTTTTAGAATACGGGTCAATCAACAATTTGTTCGGATTGAAACACGAGCCGCCCGGCGCATCAGCGCGTCCGTAAACACGAAAACCATACCGCTGCCCTGCCCCGACCTCCGGCACAAAACCATAAAACACCGACCCGCGCCGCGAAGGCATTTCCAAACGGGTTTCCCCTCCCTTGTCAAAGAGGCACAGCTCGACTTTTTCGGCATGGATGGAAAACAGCGCAAAATTCGCCCCTTTCTCAGTCAGCGACACGCCCATCGGATAAGGCGCACCTTCTTCAATGCGCCATGTTTTGGTTTTCATTTTGTTTGTCCTGATTTGATGGAAACGCGTCGGGCTGCGCTTCCGGATAGTTGTTCTTTTTATAGGGGTGATGCTTGAATGGAAAGAGGTCGTCTGAAAAGCAAAATCCCGTTTTCAGACGACCTCTTTTAGCCATAACCCTTTGTTTTAACTTGAGGCCGTCCGAATTTGAGCGCTATTAATTCGGCAACCTCACCGCCAACTCGGCAGGCCAAGCCGCCTTAGCGTCGGTTTTTACAAAACCATTGCCCGTCAGCCCGCCTTTCAGCAGGCGGTTGTATTTCACCGCCGTTTCGCGCGGCACTTGCAATTTCACTTTAAACATCAGCTTCGCGCGTTCATCGACCGTTTCCACCGACTTGGGCGTAAACTGCGCGTCCGTCGCGATAAATTTGATTTTGGCGGGGAACACCGCATCAATGCCGTCCAAACGGATACGCGCATCGTCATTGACTTTCAAACGGCTCATGCTGTCGGTCGGCAGGAAAATATTCATCGAAACATCGGCAGGATCAAGCAGGCTGACCACTTTCGAACCCGCCGCGACCACGTTGCCTGCTTCCGCAATGGTGTATTCCACCCTGCCGGTTATCGGCGCGCGGATATTCATATCATCATTGGCGGATGTGGCCGATTTGACTGCCGCCCTCGCCTGTTCCACACCGGCGCGCGCTTCCGCTTGTGCGGCGGCACTTTGCGCCACCGTCGCCCGCGCTTCGTCCCGCGCCGCTTCTGCCGCTTTGACTGCCGCGACAGCGCGTTCATAATCCGCCTGACGCTTGGTAACTTCCGATTGCGACACCAGCTGGTCGGCAAGCAATTTGCGCGCATTGTCCAGCTCCATTTTCGCCACGCGCAGCTGCTGCCTGTTCGCGTCCACATTCGCCTGCGCGCGCGCAACCGTCTGCTTCATCTGCGCTTCGGCGGCTTTGGCGCGCCCGACCGCCTCTTCTTGCCGCAATTCTGCCGCCCGCGCTTCTTCCAAACGGCTGTTGCTGGTTTCAGACGACAGTTCCGCCAGAATATCGCCCTCTTTCACGTCCGCGCCCTCTTCCACCAATACCGCCTTCACCCGCCCCGGATACAGGCTGGCGACATCAATGCGGTTCAGCTCCAGCCGCCCGTTGGATTGCGCGATCCATGCCGGTAGGGTTTCTTTTTGGTTTTGAAGGACATACCACACGCCGCCCGCAGCCAGCGCGACGGCAAGAGAAGCAATAACAGCTTTTTTCATGTTGCGTTACACCTTAATCGTCAAAACGGACGCGCCTTAGAGCGGTATTGCGGAAACAGCGCGGCAAACGCCCAATCTATCCTTTGGTGGATGGACGAATCGGTCAGCAAATCCTCATGCCGCCCGTTCATCTCATCGGTCAGTATCCCCAACATACGGTAGCGCGTGTTCATAATCATCGGCGAGATGACCGCGCCGTTGAGAAACTCAAACTGATTAAACAGAGCCAGTTCCGGCACATCTTCCCTGCCGTTGCACGCCTTAATGTGCTGAATCATCCCGCAGGCAAGCATCTTATGCTGTTTTTTCAATGCTTTGGTAATCAAATCCACGCCTTCTTCGCTGTCCAGCAGCATCCTGTGTATCCACGCCAAATGCTCGCGTATCGTCACCGCCAGCCGCCAGACAATCTGATACAGCCGCTCCGTATCTTCGATATTTTGGGCAAAATCGAACGACACCCGCCCCAAAGCCCGATTGCTGTACTCAATCAACATCGCCTTCACGAATTCGTCTTTATCGGCAAACATCCTATTGAACGTTTCCAAATTCGAATTCAAATGCTCCGCGATTGCCTGCTCCGACAGCCGCTTGTAGCCGCATCTGGGATAAAAATGAATGCCTGCGGAAATAAATTGCGCACTGGTTACACCGTTCATTATCTTCACCTCATCTGCCTGTATTGTTGTCATAGGACAAATATCCAAGACTCAAATGAAACAAAAATCTTCTGAAATATCAGACCGCCTTCAGACGCTACTGTTGCAAACCAACACCCCATCCCAAGCCGAGCCGATACAAATGCCAACCAACCGTTATTTTATAGTGGATTAACTTTAAATCAGGACAAGG